>JAPOOH010000321.1 GCA_026713505.1 Chloroflexota bacterium
ATCCTGTGGGGGACGTACCTGGCGGCGCGGACGGAGCGCCTCAAGTTCGGCTGCGCGTTCAACGTCAGCCCGATCTGGCATCCGATACGGATGGCCGAGGACTTCGCCATGGCCGACATCCTCACGGACGGGCGTGTCGTCTTCGGCGTGGGGCGCGGCTACCAGACGCGCGAGGTCGAGACGCTGGGCGCCCCGCTGCTGGACCAGGACGCGAACCGCGAGCTGTTCGAGGAGCAGATGGAAGTCATCATGAAGGCGTTCCACGAAGACTCGTTCAGCCACCACGGCAAGCATTACACCATCCCCGCCCCCCAGAAGTTCCGCGGCTACGAGCCGACCGAGGTGACGCTGGTGCCGCGCCCGGTGCACCAACCGGTGGAGATCTGGCAGGCGATAGCCAGCGGGAGGTCCATCCCCTTCATGGCGCAGAACGGCATCAAGGGGATGATCACGCAGAACGGCGACCGGCTCGCGCGGCAGATATTCCACACCTACCAGGACGAGGCTGCCAAGGCGGGCCGCACGCTGGAGCTCGGCGAGGACCTCTGCCTCGGCGTCGCCATGTCCATCGCACCGACGCCGGAGGAGGCGGTCGAGAAGGTCCGTCACTACCACGACGAAGCGTACAAATGGTTCGCGCCGTTCGGCTTCGTGCGCTACGTCGACGAGGACGGCCGTCCCTGGGGCACCCCCGGCGCGCCCGCGCGGGTGCCGACGATAGAGGAGGGCGTGCGGCAGCGCGCGTGGCTGTGCGGTCCGCCGGAGCTGGTCATCCGCGAGTTGAAGGCCTACGAGGCGGAGTTCCCCGGCCTGGACCAGGTGATGTTCCGCTGGCCGGAGGGCATGCCCGCTGAGGAGTTCAAGGAACAGCTCTCGCTCTTCGCGGAGCACGTCATGCCGCACTTCGGAAAGTAGAGGGCCTCATCGGCCTCACCCGCCCACGGCGAATCGCTCACCTCTCGGCGGCGTCCACCCGCCCCAGCAGACGAGGCTGCCGTCCGCGCGCAAGGCGCACGTATTCTCGAGTCCTGCAGACACAGCCGTGAAGCGCTCGTCTTCAGGTGCGGACGACTGGCCAGCCTTGTTGTCACCCCAGCACACGGGAGCGCCATCGGAGCGCAGGGCGCAGGTGTGAGCGATTCCCGCGGATATGGCCATGAATCGCTCGTCGTCGGGTGCGGATAACTGGCCAAGAGTGTTGTCGCCCCAGCATAAGGGAGTGTCATCGGAGCGCAGTCCGCAAGTGTGGGCACTGCCACTGCTGATGGTCGCAAAGCGCTCGCCTTCAGGGGGCGAGATCTGAAACAGGCTATCGTCTCCCCAGCATACGGGAGCACCGTCGGAGCGCAGTCCGCAAGTGTGGGCACTGCCACTGCTGATGGTCGCAAAGCGCTCGCCTTCAGGGGGTGAGACCTGAAACAGGCTATCGACTCCCCAGCAGATGGAAGAGCCGTCGGGACGCAGTCCGCAGGTATGAACAAGGCCAGTGCTGATGCTTACGAAGCGTTCGTGTTCCACCCGCGCAGTTTCTTCGTAGATCGAAGAATCACCCCAACACACCGGACTGCCGTCCGCCCGCAGACCGCACGAATGAAACAGACCGCTACTGATAGACGCCAGGCGCTCGTTGTCAGGGGCTTCCCAATACAAGCCTCCCCAACAGACGGGCGTGCCATCAAGGCGCAGTACGCACGTGTGCCCCGTGCCGTTGCTGACTGCCGTGAACCGCTCATGCGCGGGTGGGATCGATGCTTGGCCTCCCCAGCAGACCGGACTGCCATCGGCTCGGAGTGCGCATGTGTATCCGTCGCCGCTGCTGATGGTTACGAACCTCTCCTCCTCCGGTGGAGAGGATTCCCCGAATTCATGCTCCCCCCATCCCCAACAAGCGGGGCTGCCATCCGGTCGCAGAGCGCACGTGTGGAATCCCCCGGCGCTGATGGACGCGAACCGCTCATCTTCAGGCGGCGTCAAGCCGCTGGTATTCCCCCAGCACACTGCGCTCCCGTCCGCCCGCAGAGCGCACGTGTGCCCGTCACCGCTGGCAATGTCCACGAACCGTTCTGTCTCTGCAGGCGGTGTGCCGCTGGAATATGCGACACCGCTGCCCCAGCAGACCAGGCTGCCTTCGGGGCGCAAGGCACACGCGTGTACCGCGCCATTGCTGAGGGCGGTGAACCGCTCTCCCTCCGGTGGCGACGTTTGGCCGTATTCGTCATCGCCCCAGCAGACGGGGCTGCCGTCAAAGCGCAGCGCACACGTAAAGGACCCCCAAAGGTGATCGCCTCCGCTGCTGATCGCCATGACCCGTTCGCTCTCAGGCGGGGATGATTGACCGGAGTCGTTGCCTCCCCAACATACTGCGCTGCCATCGGCCCGCAGGGCACAGGTATGGTCAAAGCCGCTGCTGATCGCGGTAAAGCGGTCGTTACCCCCCGGCACACCCTGCGTTCTGTCTATGCCACCCCAACAGACCGCACTTCCGTCAGTCCGCAAAGCGCACGCATGCGTCCCGCCGCTGCTGAGTGTCGTTTCACCGGGGACGGGGGACTCGGGGACAGGCGTTGGCGTGGCAGTCGGAGTCGGTGTTGAGGTGGGCGTGGGCGTCCAGGTCGGCGCAGGAGGCGGCGTAGGGGTCCGCATGGGAGTTGCAGTCGTCGTAGGAGTCCGCATGGGAGTTGGAGTCGTCGTAGGAGGCGCCGCATGGGTCGAGGCAGGTGTGGGAGTACCATCTGGCGTTGGGTCAGGCGGGGGAGTCCCGCCACCCTTCGATCTGTCAGGGTCTCCCTGGCATGCAGCCAGCATCAGAGCAAGGGCGATGCAGAGGGCAAGGCAGATGTGTGGCCGGTGGAAACGCATATGGGCGGGCGTGCCTACGACACTTCCTTGCCGCCGTTGACCGCGATGAGCTGGCCGGTGATGAAGTCAGCGTCGTCCGAGAAGAGGAACGCGACCGTGCCCGCGAGGTCGCTCGGCACGCCGCGGCGTCCGAAGGCGCGTACGGCTTCCTCAGTGGCCTCCTCGCCGGTGAGCGACGGGTCCTGGTCCGTGCCGCCGGGCGCGAGGGTGTTGACGTTGATGTTGTGCTCGCCGAGTTCGCGGCAGATGGCGCGTGTGAACGCCATAACCGCGCCCTTGGACGCGACGTAGTGCGGGTTGCTGTCGCGCACGTTGTTGGACGTGCGGAGCATGGTTGTGGAGCCGACGTTGACGATCTTCCCGCCGCCCTGGTCGCGCATGTAGGGGAAGACGGCGCGTACGCAGAGGAACGGTCCGCGCGCGTTGACCGCGAAGACCTTGTCCCACCAGTCAGGGTCGACGTCCATGAGGGAGGGGCCGGTGATGTTCCTCATGAGGCCCGCGTTGTTGAGCAGGCCGTCGATGCGTCCGAAGCGCTCCGCGGTACGGCGCGCCAAGGCCATCGTCTCTTCCTCGCTCGTCACGTCCACGTTGAGCGGGAGTACCTCGGCGCCCTCGGCCTCGCACAGGCTGGCCGTCTCCGTGCAGTCCAACACGTCGGCGACGGTGAGCCTAGCGCCCTCCTTCGCCAGCCGGACAGCGTATGTCTGTCCCAGGTGGCGCGCGGCGCCGGTAACGATGATGACCTTGCCTTCCAGGCGCATGCGCCGCCTCCCTCCGGGCCCGGATCAGCCCAGGATGACCATGTGCACCTCTCCGGGGCCGTGGACGCCGATGGTAAGCGTCTGCTCTATGTCCGCGGTGCGCGACGGTCCGGAGATGAAATTGAAGTAGTTGACGGTCCGCCCCCGGGCCTGCATGCGGTTGAGACGCGTGATGGCGAAGAAGTCGTCCAGTGATTCGAGCACTTGCTCAGGTTCGATGAGCAGCACGAGCGAAGAAGGCGCGAGCGAGGCGAGGCGCGCTACTCCCCGGCGCGGCGTCACGGCGCAGCTCGCCGTCTCAGCGATGGCGTAGGAGACGCCCGTCACCCCCATGTCGGCTCGGAATGCCATGTCGCGCAGCGCTCCCCGGCTCCGCGTTCTGCCGGACGCGAGGATCGCCGGCGAAACGCCCACCGAACGGAGCGTGGCGTCTATGTTCACCCGCTTGAACACGTCCTCAGCGGAGCGGACGAGGTTCTTCACGCCCGACTGCTGGGCGATCTCAGCCACGATGCTGGCCGCCTCTTCCGCGTCGCCCGCCCTTCGTACGTTCCACGATGCGGCGGCGGCGGTCTTCGCCAAGCGGTCCAGCGTCTGACTCCGTCGCGCTTCGTTCCTCGCGATGACGGTGCGCACCTTCTCCTGCTGGCGAACGGCGTTCGACTTCAGCGAGGGGTGGTCCGGCATGTGGACGATGGGCTCGGTGCGTCCCAGGGCCTTGCGGACCCGCAGGATGAATGCGTCCTTGTTGGAGTGCTCTTCCGGCGTGGGGGCCACAGCCTACCTCTGCTCCGTGCCGTTCGCGGAGCCGCTCTCGTGAGAGAGTTCCTCCCGCCAGAGCCGCGCGAACGATTTCTGGGCGGGCGCGGGGAAGTCGCGGCTTGCCGTCCATCCGCTCACCATAGGCGCGAACGGCAGTCTGCGGACCTTGCCGCCGCGTGCGAATGAGCGCGTGAGCAGCCTGCCGAGGTTCGCTTTGCCCTCCAGTGCCCTACGGCTCCGCATCGCGCCGTGCCACTGGCCCACGAAGAGGCGCTCCATCCAGGTTGCGCTGCGCTCGCCGGCAGTGCCCTCAGCCACCTTGTGCCGCAGGTGCAGCAGCAGGCGGGGGATGTCTATCTTCACGGGGCAGACATCCTTGCACTTGCCGCAGAGCGTCGAGGCGTAGGGGAGTTCACGGGCAACCTTCATGTTGGTCATGGGGGGTGTCACGACCGCGCCGATAGGGCCGGAGTAGACCCAGCCGTAGGCGTGCCCGCCTACCTTCTGATAGACGGGGCAGTGGTTCAGGCACGCGCCGCAGCGGATGCAGCGCAGGGCCTCCCGCATCACCTCGTCGCGCAGCAGGTTGAGCCGTCCGTTGTCCACGAATACGAGGTGGAACTCTTCCGGTCCGTCCTCGTCGCTCGGTGAGCGCGGACCGCCCACGAACGTGTTGTAGCTCGTGATGCGCTGTCCGGTGGCGGAGCGCGGCAGCAGGCGCAGGAACAGCGCGAGGTCCTCAATGGCGGGGACGATCTTCTCCATGCCCGCAAGCACGACGTGGATGCGCGGCGCGGACGTGGTCATGCGGCCGTTGCCCTCGTTCGTGACCAGGCAGACGGTGCCGGTCTCGGCGACGATGAAGTTAGCGCCGCTGATGCCCATGTCCGCCGCTGCGAACTTCTCGCGCAGGGCGTCCCGGGCGTACACGCACAGCCGCTTGATGTCCTGCGTCGGCGCGGTCTTCAGCCACTCCTGGAAGAGCGAGGAGACCTCCTGCCGTGTCTTGTGCATCGCCGGGGCGATGATGTGGAACGGGGTTTCGCCCGCCAACTGGATGATGTACTCGCCGAGGTCTGTCTCGACCGGCTCGATGCCCTCGCGTTCGAGGACGTGGTTGACGCCCATCTCCTCGGAGACCATCGACTTGCTCTTGATGACGGTCTTCACGCCGTTGCGCTTCGCGATGTCCAGTACGATGGCGTTCGCCTGCGCAGCGTCGTCCGCGAAGTAGACGTGCCCGCCGTTCCGCCGAACGCTCTTGTCAACCATGTCCAGGTAGTAGTCCAGGTGCTCAAGGGTGGACTGTTTGATGGCGGCGGCCCGGGTGCGCATCGCCTCCCAGCTCTCGTCGCCGAAGTCGGCCTCGATGACGTTGGCGCGCGCGCCAACGAAGTGCTCCATGACGTGGTCCAGCGCGTGCTGGAGCTTCTCGTCGCGCAGCGCCCTTCCGGCCGCATGCTTGAAATCGGCGCTCTTGACCTCTGCCATCAGGCCCCGTCCTCTGCCAGCAATTCGGCGAGGTGCACCGCACGCACGTTCATGCCGCGCCGCTCCATGGCTCCACGGATCTGCATGAGGCAACCGCAGTCGTTCGCAACCACCGCACTCGCGCCGGACTCCGCGATGTTCTTCAGCTTCTCGTTCAGGATGGCGGTCGATATCTCGGGGAACTTCACGGAGAAGAGTCCTCCGAACCCGCAGCAGGCGTCCGAGTCCTCCATCTCCTGCAGCTCGACTCCCTGCACGCCGCCGATGAGGCTGCGCGGCGCCTCCTTGATGCGCAGTTCGCGCAGCAGGTGGCAGGCGTCGTGGTACGTGACGAGCCCCTCCGACGCCGCCCCAACGTCCGACGTGCCGACGACGTTTACGATGTAGTCGGAGAGTTCGCGCGTCCTCTCACCGACGGCTTGCGCGCGCTCCAGCGTTTCGGGGTCGTCCTCGAACAGCTCGCGGTAGTAGACCTTGATCATGCTGGCGCACGAACCGGAGGGGACGACGACCTGCTCCTCGTTCTCGAACACGTCCAGGAAGTGTTTCGCCACGTCAGCGGCGTGGGAGCGGAAGCCGCCGTTGAATGCGATCTGCCCGCAGCAGGTCTGGTCTTCCGGAAACGAGACGTCCACGCCGAGGCGTCGGAGCACCTTCACGGCAGCGACGCCGACCTCCGGGTAGAACTGGTCGACGAGGCAGGTAGCGCAGAAGGCGGCCCGGAACCTCGGGGTCTGCTGTCCCCGTTGCCTGCCACTGGTCCTCGATCTGTTGGAGGAACGTCTGGGATATGCGGATGAACCGCGTCGTCGAGCCACGGAAGCAAGGTAGCAGAGCACGGCAGGCGTGGCAACCGGGCTTGCTACGACACGATCGTGTGCACAGCCTCAAGAGTGAGGACCATCACGACCAGAGAACCCAGGGTCTGCCAGGAGACCAGCACTCGAAGTAAGGGACTGTTCAGTGCGCTGCCTGAAGGTCGTACAACGGAGAGGACCAGCGCTATGGATATAAGGGCGACCCCGGCTGCATGCAGAAAGAAGAGCGCGCCAAACAGGGCTACGAAGCCCTGCATGATAGTAGTGAGGCTGAGATAGCCGATCTCCAGTGCGTACCTTACGGGTCCTACTACCGGGCCCAGCGTTTCCATCACCGACGACAGTCCGATCGGAAGCCGGGTCTCGGATGCCGTGATATGCAGGTAGACAGCGGGGACGTCGGACGACCATCTCACCAGGGCGACCAGCGCCGCGCCTGCGAGCGCAACTCCGACAGCCGCCGCAGCGGGACTCGTTCGCACATTGCGCAACAGGAGGAAGGGAAGCGTCCCGGCGAGGGCGGCGAGACCCCACTGGATGCCCAGGACAGCTGTCAGCAGGATGAGTGCGGCGACGCCGATGCCGAGCGGCAGCGTTGCTTCCCTCACTTTGGGCAGCGTCAGGCGGGACAGGGCATGGCTGACAGCGTTCCTGCCTCGGCCATCGCTGTCACGCTGGTGGAACAGCACAGCCAGCAGGGCGGTGGTGAGAGCGAAGACCACCACTCCCAGGAATGTGAAAACCAGGTAGGTAACGACGGAGACGATCTCCCGCTCAGCTCGAGTATCGGTGTCCGCTGCATAGGGACTCGGCCTCTTTGCGTCACGGATATTCAGGAAGAGCTGCAGCACACAGAGGGCGATGACAGCCACTGCCGATAGGCGGACGAAGAGCCATGTGTACTCGCTCGAGAATCCCATGCTTCCCCAGTAGAAGGAGATGCCGGCTGCTATCCCAAGCAATGGAACGGCGTTCCGCCACTGCAGTGCTGCCGCAGTCGGTTTGGGCGCAGTGGGCTCACCTGCGACCGCTGGCGAGCCGGCGTTGGCGAGACGGTGCGAACCTACGGCGACGGCGAGGATGACGATCGCAAGGGTGAGCCCAATGGGGCGCGTGAAGACCTCTACCTGGTTGGAGACGACATTCGTCGCGCTCAGATAGCTCTCCTCAGCGATGGGTCCGACGATGATGCCCGCGAACAGCGGCAGTCGTGGCCAGCCGAAGGCATGCAGGAGCAGCCCCATCATGGAGAATGCGGCCATCACCGGCACGTTCATCCAACTGGTCGTCTGGATAACGCCGATCCCCAGCAGCAGGGCGATGACCACGCCTCCCAGACCCGAGATGCTTGCTTGCCGCACGTAGGAATGCTGCTCGGCCCCCGGATGTCGCAGCAGCAAAAGGCTCAGTCCCCACAGGATGAGGAAGGACCCCGCCAGCGACATCAGCCAAAGAAGGTCTCCCCAGACCCCCCCCACTTCGAAGAGGTAGTAGCCGATGGTGGGGTAGCCAGTGTTGCTCCTCAGCGACTGTCCGAGCGCCAGGGCGGCGCCGAAACCGCCTGCGACGGCAACGGCGACCACAGCCGGGGTTGCATGGACCCCAGCGCCGATCAGCCCGCACCGCACCAGACCGATGCCCCATGGAATGGCGAACAGCCCGATCAGCACCTGGGGGGCCGGCAGCCCCGTCCAGAGCCACGGCTGGTCGAAGACGAATCTCAGCTCGCCGGTGATGGAGTGGATGCCCACGGTGCCGAACAAGACACCGAGTGCGGCAGAAGCGAGTCCACGGACTATCGCGCGCGGCGCCAGCACTGCGGGAAGAAAGATCGAGGCGAGCATGATAGCCGCAAATTCTGCGAAACCGAGTTGACCCCAGAAGGCCCATCCCACAAGGTGCAGCAGGTAGAACGAACCTATCGCGGCAGCAGGGTAGAGGAGGCCGTTTCGGTAGGCGTGCCTCAGGGACCCCCGGTCGCCTCGCCTCCCTGTCATCGGTGGGGCCTCCCTCTCTACGAAAGGCGGCGACCGATACGATCAGCCGCCGCCTCCCAGGGATCCACGGATGTGCTCTGGCGCTACATCTCGTTGCCGAGGATCTCCCGCCCGACCCACTCGAAGAGCGCGGGCTCCGGCCAGATGATGAAGAGGATGTTGTCTGCCATGGAATACTCGAAGAGGAAGACGAATCCCATGGTGATGACCGTGGCCAGCACACGCCACGAGAAGAGCCCCTCCAGCGCCGGGCTCGGCTGGAACGCCTGCACGCGAGGTACGAAGAGCAGCACAAGGACCAGGAATGCGAGAGGGAGCCTGTAGAGCCAGCCGATCGTCTCCAGCGGCCATCCGGACAGCGCGAGGATGACCGACAGCGTGACGAAAAAGAGCGCAACGACCGAAACCGGCCCCGGTCTGGAGATCCTGGACATCCCCTCCGCCGTCATGGTCAGGGCGATGAACAGGGCTACTGCCGCCGTGATGCCAGTGACGATGCTTGGACCCAGCTGGACCGCTTCAAACTCCACGAAGGAGGGTATCAGCGCAGTGGCAATGGCGGCGATCGCGCCAGTTGAGAGGAGCGCGATGATGACGGCGCCGGTAGCGATGCTGATGATCAGCGCGCGCGTCCTGTCGAACCTCGTGGTCGCCATCAAGGCGAACGGGAAGAAACCTCCCAGGGCGACCATCGCCCACCGGAGGCCGAGCACCCCCGTGAGCATCACCGCCATGAGGAAGCCCACGATAAGCAGGATGATCGCCTGCCTCGCACCCGGCAACGCGAGGCTGTGCATGCCCAGGTCCATGATCTGAACGTGTGAACTGCCCCTGTCGCGCAGGTGGAAGAAGAGTTGCACGAGCGAAAGCGTGATGGCCAGGATCGCCATGGAGCGCGGCAATACCCACGCCTCCACCGAGGCGAAACCCATGCTGCCGGCGACGAACGCCAGCCCTCCGCCGACCGCGATGAGGATGGGGATGTTCCGGGCCGCAAACAGCGCCTGCATGAAGGTGACGCGTGGCCCTGTGCCGGACCCTCCGGCAGGAGCAGGTGTGGCAGCATCACGAGTCTGTCGAGACTGGTTCTGTCCGGAGCGGTAGAAGAAGTAGGCCGTGGTGATGGCTATGACGATCAGCGCAATCGTCAGCGGGCGCGTTGCTACACCGACGGTGCCGTGAACGTTCAGGGCGGATACGAAGTTCTTCTCGATGATCGGACCAAGGATGATTCCCAGAAGCAGCGGAGGCCGCGGCCACTGGAACAGTTTCATGATGATGCCGATGCCCGCGAATACGAGCATGATCGGGAGCGCAAGCCAGTTCGTCATGTTGATGACGCCGGTCAGGAACGCGATGGGTATGACGACTCCGCCGATGACGGGGTAAGGGATGAGTGTCAGTTTCGCCAGCTGACCGGTGGCGACTATGCCGAGCATGGTGACGATGAAGTTGCCGATGGCAAGCGTGATGACCAGCAGGATGATGAAGTCCGCCTGGTCGCCGAGCAGACGCGGACCGGGGGTGAAGTCCATCGCGATCATTGCGATGAGGACGAACGCCCAGGCCAGTCCTCCCGGGATGCCAAGAGCGAGCGTCGGGATCGCCTGTCCAGCCTCCTTCGAGTTCTGGGCGGACTCCGCGAAGAGCACTCCGTCCAGTGAACCCTTGCCGAACTGGCTTTTGTCCTTGGACCAGAAGATGCCAAAGGCGTAGGAGAGCCAGTCTATGACCGCCGCGCCCACTCCCGGGATCGCGCCGAGTACGACGCCAAACACCGACTGCCGGATCATGATGGGCCAGCGTCTCAGGCCGTCCCTGGCACCCCGGAGCACCTCGCGGTTGTTGATGACCGTGTTCGGGGGTGCGACGGAACGCCTTGCGATGGAGAGGTCCAGCATCTCCGGCAGGGCGAAGAAGCCAAGCGTTATCGCGATGATGGGCAGGCCGAACCAGAGGCTGGGCTGCTGGAAGACGAACCGAACGTCGCCCGTGATGGCATTGATGCCCACCGTGCCGAGCAGCACGCCGAACGCGCCCGCGGCGATACCCTTGACCATCGCGCCCGCGCTGAGAGCAGAGACCATCGCGATGCCGAAGAAGGCCATGGCCGCTATCTCAGGGAAACCGAAGGAGAGGATGACCGGCTTGATCAGCGGGATCACGATGGCGAGCACTATCGCCCCCACCAAGCCACCCAGGGCGGAGACGGCGTAGATCGCGCCGAGCGTATGGGCGGCCCTGCCTTGACGAGCGAGCTGGTGGCCCTCCAGGAACGTCACCTGGGTCGCGGCGCCGGGCTGGCCGAGGAGCACCGCGGGGATGGAGTCCAGCGTGTTGTTCACGCCGGTCATGGAGGCGAGCATGACCAGGCCGATGGTGGCCCTCTCTCCGGAGAAGACGTCGACGATGAACGGGATGGAGAGCGCCATGATGAGGACACCGGACGCGCCTGGCACCATGCCGGTCAGCCCGGCAACGAACACCGCCGCGACGACGGCCACCCAGTAGATGGGGTCACCCAGCTGTTGAACCGCTTGCCCCAATTCGAAGAACAGGCTGTCGTCTGCCACTGTGTGTCACCTCATGCGACTCGCGCTCCCGGCGCAAGGCCACCCTTGTTCACTCAGCCGACTAACGGCCAGAGACGGCGGCATTCTAACCCAAAGAGGAGAGTGCGGCGGCATCCGTGCCGCCGCACTCCAGTTCTTTGCCTAACGCACGTACTTCTCGAATACGTCCAGCGTGATCTCGTCGATGAGTTCCTTATTGGCGAGGAAGTCCTCGACGGTCTGGTCAAGCTCGATGTCCCCCTGGTCACCGTGCGTGAAGTTGTTCTTGATGCCGGTGAACCGCTGCATGCCGGAAGCGAAGGCTTCGTCGGCCATCGCGTCGGCCAGCGCCTGACGGAGCACCGCGGTAACGTCCTGCGGAATGCCCGGCGGGCCGATGATGTTCTTGGCCGCGTAGATCTGCGGGCCGCGCATGGCGTTGTAGATGGACGTCTGTTCCTCGTTCAGGTGGGCGTCGGCGACGTTCGGGCAGTGGTAGTCGACCTGGCCGTTGTGGCCGAGGTCGAACCCGGGCACGGAGAGGTCGGCGAACGGGCGGATGAACTTGGACGGCAGCCAGTTGGGGCGCGTGCGGGGGAACTGGTCCCACAGCGTGCCGGAGGTCCAGGAGTTGGTGTCGCCCCGCTCGATGTAGAGGTACTGCTCGGCGGAGCCTGCGGCTGCGAGGTTCCGGATCTCCAGCGGTATGTTGAACAGGTCCGAGAGCCAGGCGATGGCAACGTAGGAGCCCAGGTCAGCGGGCGTGGGCGCTGACGTAGCGACCGTCAGCGTCGGCCCGGGCGAGTTCCACGCAGACTCGAAGCAGTCGTAGGGCAGGGTGCCGCGGATGACCCAGAGTCCTTCCTTGCCGGAGGTGATGCCGATCATGGTGGACTCCCGCATGTCGAACTGGGCCTGCGGGGTGAACTGATCGAAGATTCCGGGCGACGCCTCGATGGCGAGCGTGAGGCCGTCCGGTTTGGAGTTCCAGACGAAGTTCCGCTCGGTGACGACGGGGGTCATGTTGGTGACGATGATGCGCGGCTCGCCGGGGATGAACTGCGGCCATTCGCGTGACATGTAGCGTGCCTGGGCGTCGGTGCCGCCGCCGGGGTTGAAGCCGACCATCATGCGGAGGGTCTTGCCTGAGAAGTAACCCTCGGCGTCGAAGCCGGGGTCCGGAGCAATGGGTGTCGGCGTTGCCGCGGGAACGGGTGTGGCGGTGGGAGGGGGCGGAGCAGCGCCCGGAGGAAGCGGGGTGGGGGGTGCGGCGGGCTCCATCGCGCCGACGTCGGCAAGAAC
>JAPOOH010000322.1 GCA_026713505.1 Chloroflexota bacterium
GGAATGGTGGCCCACGAGGGAGTTCACGTCCGGGTTGAACGTGTCCATCACGAAGACGCCGCCGGGCGCGAGCCGCTCTCGCACGCGGGCGAGAGCCTGCCGCTGTTCCTCCGTCGTCAGCATGCTCTGGAAGGAACGGAATGGCATGACGACCAGGGGAAACCGCTCCGCGAGCTGTATCGTGGCCATGTCGCCGGACTGGAAGACGCACCGCTCGGAGAGTCCGCGCTTTGCGGCCTTGGCCTGCGCGACCTCGATCATCCGTGGCGAGATGTCGATGCCGGTGACGGCGGATCCTTCCCGCGCGATGGCGAGACTGATGCGTCCCGTCCCGCAGCCAAGCTCCAGGACGGGGCCGCCAGACTCGCGTGCCTGCTCGACGTAGAAGTCGATGTCGTGCGTCAGATCGGCGTGCACCGCATCGTAGATGTCGGCCCAGTCGTCGTACGGGAAGTCGAATGGCATGGGGCTAGGCAGGTACAGGGAGATTCAGATCGACGAATACAGTCTCGGACTCGGGAGAGGGCACTGACACGCCGGAAGCGCGGAGCGAGCCGAGATAGGCGGGAAGCGTCTCACGGAAGAGTGATTCCGCCCGCTCCGGCGTGTCCGCGGCGACGACGATGGGCCAGAGTTCCTCCACAAATGCCTTCCACCTCCCGTCCTCGCGGTAGACGACAGCGTTATAGCCCTCCACCACGATTGCCCGCGCGGTTGGTTCGGGCAGAGTCTCCCCGTGCTCCAACATCCCTTCGAAGTGGAATTTAAGTGCTTCGCGGATGTTCGCCTTCATCTCTTCCGGCGTGCGACCGGTGGAGACGCAGCCGGGAACGTCCGGCGCGCCCGCGCAGTAGTTGTTGGAGGTCCAGCTCATGACAACCAGGTACCGCATGCCTGCCCCCTCTACTTCAGTCCCGCTTGCTTCCTGATCCCGTCCCAGAGCCATTGTCGCACGTCTTCGCCCAAGCGCCCCGGTATGGTAACCGTTCCGGGTTTCGTGGGGTGGTGAAACTACCGGTGGCTCCCGCGCGTGCGCACCAGGAACCAGCCATCCCGCTCCACCATTCGGATCGCGTCTCTTACCTTATGCACCATGAGATGTTGCCCGCAAGCATCATTGGCCGTGCGGCGTCGAACGCGCAAGAACCCGGTGACACGGACGATGGGTGCCTGCTCAGTTGCTACCCATGCGTTGGAGGGCGCGCCTGACGCGCTCGTCGGTGGGGGCGTCCGCTGCGTCATCCTCCGTCGCGAGCGCCTGCCGGGCCTCCGCGGCTGAGTAGCCGAGCGCCATCAGCCATTGCAGGGCAGGGTCGCCGCCAGCGCCTGCGGTTGTGGCGACGCCTGCGCCGGTCACGAGCGGCGCGCCGATCTCCTCCTCGAGCTTGCCCTTGAGGTCCAGGATGATGCGCTCGGCGGTGCGCTTGCCGACCCCCGGTGCGCGGCTTATGGCGGTGGCGTCGCCCGCGACGATGGCGGTGGCGAGGTCTTCCGGCGAGAGCACGCTCAGCACGGCGAGAGCGGCCTTCGGGCCGACCTGGCTGACACCGATGAGCATCTCGAACAGGCGGCGCCCGTGCTCGGTCGCGAACCCGTACAACTGCAGGTCGTCTTCGCGGACGATGAGATGCGTGTGCAGCCGCACCGGGCTACCCGAGCCGGGGAGACCTCCAAGGTCGTGCGCAGGGACGTAGACACGCAGCAGGATGCCGCCGCCGACGCGCACGACGGCGGAGTCGGCGTACTTCGCCTCGAGCGTGCCCTCGACGCCGGCGATGATGCTCATCGCGCGCGCACCCGTTCGGCGGCCCGGAGCGTGTTCGCGTGGCACAGCGCGATGGCGATGGCGTCCGAGGCGTCCTCAGCCATCGGCGCGTCGCCGAGTCCCAGCAGGAGGCGGACTGAGCGCTGCACCTGCGCCTTGTCGCCCGCGCCGTAGCCGGACACTGCGCTCTTGACCGTGGCCGGTGAGTAGCGGTAGATGGGGATGCCCGCGTTCGCCGCGACGAGCAGTGCGAGGGCCTGCGCCTGCCCGACTGCGACTGCGGACTTGGCGCCGCGCGCCGTATCGACGAATGGCTCCTCTATCGCAAGCTGGTCCGGCGCCCAGCGTTCCGCGAGCTCCCGCAGTCCGCCGAGGAGCCGGTGGAGCCGCTCCGCGATCTCCTTCGAACGCCCCCCCTCGAACGTGCCGTAGTCCAGGCAGCGGGGCGTGCCGCCATCGCCGTCGATGTCGATGATGCTGTAACCCATAGTCTGTGTGCCGGGGTCGACGCCGAGGATGCGCATCCGCTCCCTTCCTCCTCCGCTACCGCAAGGCGTAGCGGTCGTTCTCTTCGGCAACTACCGCCTGCTCCTCGATGAGCTTGGTGAGCGTAGTGACGAGCTGTCGCTCGGCGAGGCGCTCGCGGGACTGCGGGAGGCGGGTGTAGATGCGCACCCTGAGTTCCGCGGGCGTCAGAGGTCCCTCGCGCAGCGCGTTCAGGATGGCCTGCTCCCGCTCGTGGCGGTGCTTGATGAGGGCGTTCAGCCGTGCCTTGGGCCTCTTCACCGGGCCGCCGTGGCCGGTGTACATGACGCGGGCGTCAACGTCCTTCAGCATCTCTAGCGTCCGCATGTAGTCCGCGAGGTTGCCGTCGTGCGGGCCGATGCTGGTGGTGGAGACTGCCAGCACGGTGTCGCTGGTGAAGAGCGCCTTGCGCTCCGGGGCGAAAAGGGCGA
>JAPOOH010000323.1 GCA_026713505.1 Chloroflexota bacterium
CCACGCAGATCTACACCACCTCCTCCCCGCCCCCGCCCGACGGCACGCTGGACGACGTGACGGGCGAGACCCCTTTCCCCCGCCACGTCGTGCGGGACGAGAACGGAGACTTCCACCTGGAGACCTTCCCGAGCCAGGACGAGATGGCCTGGGAGACGCAGGGCCCGATAGCGAACCGCACCGTCGAGCGGCTGGGCGTCTCGGACATGGGGATCGCGATCTGGCGGCGGATGCTCCACGAGCAGATCAAGATCGTGCAGGACGGCGGCGACCCGATGTGCGTGTTCCGCACCTACGACGGGATCATCGACATCGGCCCGTCGAGGGAGTGGAACGGCGAGCGGTACGTGCCGAAGGCCTGGGAGGGCTGGGGCGACGGCAGGGTCTGGACGACGCCGAACGTGTGGCTCGGTCACGAGGCGTTGGCGTCCTAGGCGGCGCAGATACGGTCAGCAGAGGAGGACCAACCCGTGACTAACGAGCGCAATGAATCCTGGAGGCTGACGCCCTTCGAGCGGTGGGTGCAGGACGAGGGGCTGAAGGTCATCACCCAACACACGGTCCCGGACCTGTTCACAGAGGAACTCGCCCCGTGGGACCGCACCGGCTGCGACGCGGCGCTGCTCGATCTAACGCACCACCCTTCCGAACAGCGCCTCGTGCAGAACCAGGGCGGCATCCGCTACCTGATCGAGATCCCGCCGGGGGGCACGCTCAACCTCGAGCGCCACATGTACGAGGAGATCTTCTACGTGTTGACTGGCCGCGGAGCGACCACGCTCTGGTACGACGGCACGCCCCGGCAGACGTTCGAGTGGCATACCGACAGCGTCTTCGCCATTCCGCTCAACGCCTGGCACCAACTGCACAACGGGAGCGGCACGGAGCCGGTGCGGCTGTACGCGGCCACGAACATGCCACACATCTTCAACCTGTTCGCCAACGCGGACTTCGTGTTCAACACGCCAAAGGCGTTCCTCGACCGGTTCGACCCCAGCGACGAGCTGTACTTCAGCGGACAGACCACGCGCGTAGCCGACCGCCTCATGACCGCCAACTTCATCCCCAGCGTAACGGGGATGTCGTTGGACCAGTGGTCGTATCGGGGGCCGGGCGCCAACATGTTCGTCATCATGGCCGGGGGACGGTACATCTGCCACGTGTCCGAGTTTCCAACCGCCTCCTACAAGAAGGGGCATGGATTCGGAGGCGCCGTCCAGGACCCGCGCAGAGGACAGACGACGGATGTGAGCTACCTCTTCCTGACCGGCGAGGGGTACGACCTGCAATGGCCTCCCGGCGCCCTGCCGGGACCGGACGTGGAATGGACGCGCTGCGAATTCAAGCGAGGGTCCCTCATGTCCAACGGCCACGGCGGGCACCAGCACTTCAACGTGAGCGACGAGCCAGCCCGCTACCTTGTCTTCCGGGAAGGACATCCGGGCTACGCGGGCGGTGGAGCGCGGGCCGGAGAGGGCCAGGGGCAGATCGAATTCGAGGACGAGGACCCACGGATCCGCGAGCTGTTCGATGAGGAATGCGCGACCTGGCGGGCCCGGACCACGGAGCCCGCTTCGTAGGACCGGCCACGGGAGCCGCCACAGCGGGGATTGACACGCCAATCGTAGCGTCGGTAGGATTGCGCCAGATGTCCAGTCTTCGACGGTCAGAGGTGTCCAAGGTGTCGTTCGTCTGCTTCTGTTGCAGCTGTTGCGCCGGCGAAGCCAGGGTGTGTTGTTGTATGCACTCCTCCGGCTCGGACACCCCCGCCCCGCACCACACCACAGGTTGCGGGGCTTTTTCATGCCCCCGCAGCGGATGACACAGGAGGAGTACCCATGGACTCGAAGGCAACCCCCGAAGGCACTCACGTCAAGCCGACGCCGAGCGAACTGTTCTTCCACCACGACGTCTGCGTGGAGACGCGATGGGAGAACCTGTATGGACGCGGATACCTGACTCCCGAGTCGCTGTTCTACATCCGCAACCACGGCCCGACACCGACCATCGACGCCAAGACGTGGCGGCTCAGCGTGGAGGGGCCGGGCGTGGAGAACCCGCTGAGCATCAGCTACGACGAGTTGCTGCGGATGCCGTCGGTGACGGTGACGCGCTTCATCGAGTGCGCGGGCAACGGGCGCATCTTCTTCAAGGAGTACCGGGGAGAGATGCCCAAGGGCCGGCCCTGGCGCTACGGCTCCTACGCCGTCGCCGAGTGGACCGGGGTGCCGCTCAGCGAGATCCTGCAGCGCGCCCGCATCAAGCCGACAGCCGTCGACGTTATGCCGACGGGGCTGGACGAGGCCGCTGTGGAGCGTCCCATGTCCGTCGCGAAGGCGATGGAGCCCGACACCGTCGTCGCCTACGCGATGAACGGCGACCTCATACCCCCCGACCACGGCTACCCGGCACGCGTCGTCGTTCCGGGGTGGGTCGGTGTCAACAGCATCAAGTGGGTGGGGAAGATCTACGTGGCGGAAGAGCCCATCTACGTGATGCGAAACACGGAAGAGTACGTGCTGGAGGGGCCGGACTTTCCGCCCGAGCCTCCGGCCTGGGGCCCCATCCTCACCACGACACCGGTCCGCTCCGGCATCGCGATGGCGTGGCCGGGGACGCTGCAGGCCGGCACGCAGGCCATCCGGGGCTTCGCATGGTCCGGTCACGGGAGCATCAGCCGGGTCGAGTGCAGCCTGGACGATGGGAAGACGTGGGCCGACGCCTGCATCCAGGAGCCCAACATCCCCAAGGGCGGCTGTCGCTGGGAGTTCATCTGGGACGCAACGCCCGGCGAGCACACCATCACGATGCGGGCCACGGACAGCGCGGGGAACACCCAGCCGGAGCCCGACACGATGAAGTGGAACGAGCGGGGCTACGACTTCTGGGCGGCGGTGCCGCACCCCGTCACGGTGGAGTGAGGGGCACTCTCTCCGACACTGACGTGGTTCGACACGCTCACCACGAGCAGACACGATGGGCGGAGCGAAACGGCTCGCGAACCAGCGGTCCGCAGGGGCCCGCACAGCGACCCACCAGGAATCGCTACGGGGTTGATGCGGGCGGCTTGCGATGGTGCGTCGCCTGTTCATATGAGTAGGCGAGAGCAATCATCGCGCCGTCGCTGTAGGGCCTTCCCACGAAGGTCATCCCGACGGGCAACGACTCCGCGGTGAACCCTATCGGCACCGAGATCGACGGGACGTAGACCAGGAATGTGTTCATGTGGGTTGCGCCGCGCATGCCCACGAAGGGTGGAATGAATGCGTCCCGGATGAGCGTCGGCTGGTGTTCAGCACTCTTGTGGACGATGGCATCCAGCTCCAGATCGGCCATGGTCTTCATGAGGTTGAACATGAGCTGCGCCCTGGCCACGAGGTACTCGTGATGCGCCTCCACGTTCCATGCGCCGATGGACGCCATGCGCTTGTTGAGCACGAGCTCGAAGTCAGGCGCGGCCAGCATTTCCTCACGCGATTTGAACGGGGCCCGGGCACTGCGTCCGAAGTAGACGTCCCATGCCGGCTCCGCATCAGGGCCGCTCGCCCTCTTTGACAGAAGCTCCTTGAGTTGGGGAATCGTGACCGGATCGACTATCGCCGTACCCGCTTCCCGAAGCTCCACGACAGCCCTGTCGAATACGGCCGACACCTGCGCGAAATCGTCGGAATCCGGCTCGGTGCCCGCTCCCATGGGCTCACGCAGGACACCGATCCTGGCGTTGGCCAGGCTCCCGGCGTCCAGATAACTGACGAACGGTTGCCTCTGGGTGCCCACGCCCATCGCCGTGACGGGGTCCTCCGGGTCGTAACCGGCGAGAACGTCGAGCAGGGCTGCAGCGTCCGCAACGGTGCGCGTCATGGGCCCCAGCGACGCCTGGACTCCCGGCCACCCTGCATAGACTCCGCTGCGGCTCACCAGCCCAGCCGTTGGCCGCATCCCGACGATGCTGGTCCAGGCGGACGGTCGACGGATCGACGAGAAGGCCTCCTGGCCGACGCCAACCGCCCCCAGGTTGGCCGCGATCGCCGCGGCTGTTCCTCCGGACGACCCTCCAACGGTGCGCTCAAGGTCGTAGGGGTTCCGGGTTGAGCCGAACAGCGAACCATGGGTGTCGCCGCCGCCCATCTCTCCGAGGGTGGCCTTCGCGAGGATGACCGCGCCTGCCCGTTTCAACTGCTCGACGACGAACGCATCGCGGTCAGGATAGTAGTCCTTGAACAGGACCGACCCCAGGGTCGTGGCCATGCCGGCAACGTCTATCTGGTCCTTCAGGATGACCGGCACGCCGTGGAGCAGGCCCTTCGGTCCGGAAGCCGCACGCGCGGCATCCAACGCCTCGGCGGACTCGATCGCCTTCGGGTTGATGGCAATGATGGAGTTGATCCCGGGGCCACCGCGATCGAGCGCCTGGATGCGGTCGAGATAGGTCCGTACAAGCTCAACGGACGAAAGTTCTCCGGCTTCGAATGCCTGGCGGATATCGTCCAGGGTGGTTTCCACGGTATTCAGCCCTGCGCGCGGTCCTGTGTCCCCTTGCATGAACGCCTCGCTTCCCGCCCTGGGGTCAGTCCATCAGCCGGTGTGTTCGAAAATCGTCGCACTTGACCCCGTTTATGTGGCGCAAGTATACTTCATCGCGCCTTTGATGGAGGTGTTTCGTCGGTTTCACCCAAGGGCAATGCCACTCCAGCCCGCCACAACTTGCGCAGAACAGACTGGCTCAGGGAGGTCCGCTGATGAACAGCCGCTTGGTTACGCTCATTATCGTCGCAGCGTCTCTGGCCATGATTCTCGCAGGATGCGGGGGAGACGACCCTCCGACCGCGACGCCGACCCAGGCGCCAAGCGCCGACGGGGCCGGCTCCGGCTCCGACTTCCAGAGCGAATACGACGCTCTGGTCGCGGCTGCCCAGGAAGAAGGCGAGATAGTCACGTTCATCTGCTGCGGCGTGGGGCGCGCCGTCGGTAAGATCGCTCCGGTGTTCGAGGAGAAGTTCGGCATCACGTGGACGAACTCAACCGGGGGGTCCGAGCAACAGGCTGACAAGATCCTCGCCGAGAGAGATGCGGGCAAGTACACGCTGGACGTCTGGATGGGGGGCATCTCGACCGCAAACGTCCGCCTCATCCCCGGCGGCGTCCTTGCGCCACTGAAGCCACTGCTGTTCTTCCCTGAAGTGGTGGATGAGTCCAACTACTACAGCGGCAAGATCGTTTGGATGGACCCCGGCACCCAGGACAGGATCATCCCGTACGGTCTCAACGCGTCCAATGCACCGTTCAGCGTCAATACCGACCTTGTGAAGCCGGGGGACATCAACTCCTACTGGGACCTGCTCGAACCTGAGTGGCACGGCAAGATCGTGATGAGGGACCCCAGGAGCGAGAACGTCGGCAATACCATGCCGTACTACTACAACCACCCGGACCTCGGCGAGGAGTACATGCGCAGGCTGCTGACCGAAACAGGAGCCGTTATCACCTCCGACGCCCGCCAGGCTGCGGAGTGGCTGGCCGCCGGTCAATACGCGATCTGCATGTTCGGCTGCAGCCGTGAGGTCGGCTCAGCCCAGGCGGATGGTCTGCCGGTCGAGGCGGTCTACTCGACGCCGCTCAAGGAAGGAGCGATCGTTGGTGTGGGCGGGTCCACGATGTACGCGGTGGACAATCCTCCCAACCCGAACGCACAGAAGCTGTTCATCAACTGGTGGCTGACCAAAGAGGGCCAGTACCTCATGCAAAGCACCGACGGCACCAACTCGGTCCGTACCGACATAGCCAAGGACAACGTGCGGGCGGACAGGGTGATCCGTGACGACGTCGACTACGGATGGCCTGAGAGCAATCCCGACCATGTCCGAAATATCGGCGCCGCCCTCGAGAGGAACAGGGCATTCCTGGCTGAGATCGGTCTGTAGGGCCGCAGGCGTCGCAGTTGTCCGGACGAAACGATAGCGGGATCCCGGTGTAGGAGATGCTGTCGGGACCCCGCATCCGACTCCGGAAGGCAACCCCTCCTCTGTCGCTCCCACGAAAGGGAACCTTCGTCGTCGGCATCCTCATCCTGGTCCTGGGGTTCTACATCCTCGTCCCGGTCGTCCTGATCCTCATCAACAGCTTCAACGTAGCCAGCATCGGAGAGCCGTCCCAGTGGTCGCTGGACAACTGGCGCTTCGCATTCGCTGAACCTGCCGTCTTCGTCGCACTGCGGAACACGTTCCTCATCTTCGGGCTCTACACAGCCATCAGCTTTCCGGTTGCCGTCGCCATAGCGTGGACGCTCGCCCGTACGAACATCGCGTGGAGCCACGCCCTGGAGTTCGCCTTCTGGATCTCGTTCATGATCCCGACCATATCGGTCACTATCGGCTGGACGCTGCTCCTGGACCCCGGCATAGGATTCCTCAATAAGCTGGTCGAGTTGCTTCCTCTGACCGACGCCCGGCCGTTCAATATCTACAGCGTCGAGGGCATCATCTGGGTCCACCTCATGGCCAACGCTACGTCGGGCAAGGTGATGCTGCTCACACCGGCGTTCCGGAACATGAACCTCGCCATGGAGGAGGCGGCGCGAGTATCGGGCGCCAGCAACCTCCGAACGGCGATCCGCGTGACCCTGCCCCTGATGACGCCCGCGATGGTCATCGTGTTCATGCTGCAGTTCGTCAGGATCTTCCAGTCATTCGAAACCGAGCAGATCCTCGGCACCCCCATAGGGTTCTTCATCTATTCGACGAAGATCTACGAGTTCGTGAGATTCTTCAATCCTCCTGAGTACGGTGCGGCGACAGCACTCGCCAGTGTGACCCTGCTGCTGATAGCCGTGATCTATCCCACGCAACGTTGGCTGACCTCCCGCCGGCAGTACACGACGCTGAGTGGGCAGTTCAAGCCGGGACTCATCGACCTGGGCCGACTCAAGGTCCCGGTCTTCCTGGCGATAGTGGCCGTCGTCCTCCTGTTGACGGTTGTTCCCATAGTGACCGTCGTGGTGGGAAGCTTCATGAACCGCGTCGGTTGGTTCAACGTCACGCCAGTCTGGACGCTGGAACACTGGCAGGTGGTGCTCACTGACCGCTTCTTCCTGAAGGCGCTGCGCACGACGCTTGTCTTGAGCGCAACAACGGCGATCGTGTCCCCGCTGATCTTCTCGGTCGTTGCCTACATCATCGTGAGAACGCCCTGGCGAGGGCGCGGCCTCCTGGAATCGATCCTCTGGACCTCGTCGGCAGTCCCGGGCATCCTGGCGGGACTCGGCCTGCTGTGGATGTTCCTCGGCACTCCGTTCCTTGCGCCCATCTACGGGACCATCTTCGCCCTGTTGTTGGTCGTGACGCTGCAGGGGCAGCTGACGAGTACACAACTCGTCAAGGCAGCATTCCTCCAGATCGGCTCAGACATGGAGGAGGCCGCGCGCGTGTCCGGGGCCGGTTGGGTCCGCACCTACCTGCGTATCTGGCTGCCACTGATCATGCCCACGCTGGTGTTGATCGGGACTCTGAACTTCGTATTCGCCGCCGGCGCCACGGCCAGCATCATCCTGCTGGCGAGTCGGGACACGATCACCCTGGCGATTCTGGCCCTGGAGATGATGACACACTCGGACGGCAAGCTGTTGGAAGAAGCCGGGATCGTCAGCCTGTTCATCGTCGCCATGACGGTCACGATGGCAGTGGTCGCGAGGACGGTCGGTCTGCGGATGAGCGTCAGCCACAATATGCGGGCCCAGCAGGAAGGGGCAGCCGAAGAGAGGACCGGACTACCGGTCACCGGTGGAGCTTTGAACCGGCCCTAGACCGGCCTCTGCTGCGCAGCGTGGTCCTTCCCACCCGCCCGGACGCTTGGGCTGCCCTCATCCCGCAGGCCTCTACCTGGTTCGACAGGCTGACCACGAGCGGGGTGAGAGTTGTGCAGAGGTTTCCTTGTACGGATCGGAACCAGGCACCCCACACAACACGCCACCGCCGTGTGACCTGCCCGGTCACCCTGGTTCCCGCCGGTGCGGGAATGACGGAGCCTCCACTCCGCGCCCCGGTTTACCCCATCCTAGCCTTCCCCCATCAAGGGGACCCTTGCGTAAACCCATGGCTCTCCCCTCGCTCCACCAGCCCTCACCCCAACCCTCTCCCTCCATCGGGAGAGGGAGAAGGCCGCGCAACAACCTCCAGTCGGTCACGAGAAAGGTCTCACCAAGGGGAAGGAACCAGGCCTCCCGTCTCCCCATTGACGGCGGGGTCACGCCTCCCTACCCTCACGCGCGCAAACCCTGTGCACCGGAGCGAAATCGCCATGACCACGCCCCCGACCGAACGTACCGTTAACGCCCACGGGCTGGACCTGCACTATCTCGATTGGGGGAACCCGGATGCGCCGCCCGTGCTGCTGCTGCACGGCCTGCAGGACTCGGCGGCGCTGTGGGGGACGTTCGCCGAGGCGATACGCGACGACTTCCACGTCATCGCGCTCGACCACCGCGGCCACGGCGACAGCCCGCGCGCGGAGACTTACGCGCTCGCGGACTACATCGCCGAGACGCGCGACGTGATCCGCAACCTGGGTCTCGAGGCGCCGGTGCTCATCGGACACTCGGCGGGCAGCAAGAACGCGTGGATGTGCATCGCCGATAACCCCGGCATCGCGTCGAAGCTGGTCATCACGGACATGGACCCGGACTCCTACAACCCCGGCTCCGTGGCGATGATCTCGCGCTACAAGGACGAGACTGACTTCTACGAGGACCGCGAGGCGGTCTTGGAGCGGCTGCGTTCGCGGCAGCCGAACGCCTCCGACGAGGAGTTGGAGCGGGACGTGGACGCGCTCGCGGTGCGGCTGGACGACGGCCGCTACACGTGGAAACGCAGCCGCGACGTGGTGACGAAGTACGACAGGCCGGACGTGTGGGAGCGTCTGCCGGAGGTCGGCGCGCCGACGCTCATCGTGCGCGGCGCGGAGAGCACGCTGCTGCGGCACGACGTGGCGGTGCGGATGGCGGACGCGATACCGGACTGTCGCCTCGTGGAGCTGCCGGGCGGCGGGCACTGGGTGCACCTGGAGCAGCCGGACGCC
>JAPOOH010000324.1 GCA_026713505.1 Chloroflexota bacterium
CACCCAGGTCGGTGACCAGCCGTTCGCATTCGTCCGTGTCGACGGCGACCCCTTCGAATTCGTGGTAGGCGACGCGCTCGTGGAAGCGGTACGTGTCCTGCTGGAGCGGGAGCAGCCCTTCCTCCAGCGCGGAGACGGCCATGCCATAGGGCGTGTGCGTGTGCATCACGCAGTTCACGTCGTGCCGCACGCGGTGGACTGCTGAGTGGATAACGTAGCCGGCGAAATTGATGCGGTGGCTACCCTCTTCGAGCACGTTGCCGTCCAGGTCGATCCTGACCAGGTTGGAGGCCTTCACCTCGTCATACCCGAGGCCGTACTCGTTGATGAAGAACTGGTCGTCGGTGCCCGGCACCCTCGACGTGATGTGGTTGAAGATCAGCGTCGTCATGCCGAAGTGGTCGGTGAGGCGGTACGCCGCAGCGAGGTCGACCCGCGCCTGCCATTCCGCTTCCGAGTAGCCGTTTCCGTTTCCGGCCATGTCCGTTCCTCCTTTGTGGCCGTCGTTCCTGCGAAGGCAGGAACCTCACAGCCCCTTCCGTCGTTCCTGCGAAGGCAGGAACCCCGCAGCCTGTACCCATCGTTCCTGCGGAGGCACGCGCTTCAGCGCGCAACTCCGCCTGCCCCCCTTCTCCCTCTGGGAGAGGGGCTGGGGGTGAGGGCCCCCTACCGCCGCCAGTTCGTGACCGGCTTCTCCAGCTCCTCGCCGTCCACGCGGATGGCGTCTACGCGCTCGTTGAAGAAGCAGACCAGCCCCGCGACGCCGGCTGCTTCCATCGTTGGATACTTGTAGCACCACGCCGCGTCTTCCAGCAAGCCGCTCTCCGTCTCCACGACGTAGTAGTTCGCCTTGCCCTTGTACGGACAGCGACTCTCCGTCTCCGCAGGACGGAGCAGGTCCATCCGCACGTCCGTCTTCGGCAGGTAGTAGCGCAGCGGATGGCCCGGCTCGAAGAGCACCACCGGTGAACCGCTGTCGGCGACTTTCTCTCCCGCGGCATAGACCTCGACGTGGCGGTTGGAGCGGAACGTCTCGATGCGCTTGAACGGGTCCTTGGCGTGGACGAACACCTCCTCCTCTTCCTCGTACCAGGCGTCCATCGCGTTCCAGCGGAAGGCGAGCATCCCCGCGAGGAACGAGACGTCGTCCACCGTCTCAGTGTACTCCCACGCGGCGCCCTCGGCCGTGCGGTCCCCCGCCTGAACGTCGTACAGCGACATCGTGCCGCGAGCGTTCGTCTCGGTGCGTCCCGTGGCCGTGAGCGCGCCCTGCTGCACGTCGTCCTTCGGGAAGTAGTAGACCGGCGGACCGCCGCCGCGGAACAGGTTCGCACGCGTGGAGTCCACGATCGGCGCGCCGCCGAAGAACACCCGCAGGCGCTTCGGACTCGTTATCCATCGCGGCTCGGGTGCTGTCACCAACCGGTTGTTCTCGTCCAGGTATTTCATGGCGCTCTCCTCCTCTGCTTATCCCCTCTCCCTACAAGGGGAGAGGACCAGGGTGAGGGTACCCTGGGGTGGGGTGAATGGGCTTCCGAATCCTCCTCAGGTCGCTGTCGACGTTGGTGCGCGGGCGGGCTCCTCCCGCCGCAGCGTCTCCGGTATAAGGAATATCACGATGAGCGCGCCCACGAATGCCGTCGCGCTCAGGAAACCGAAGCCCACCGTCGCCGCGGACACCGCCGTCAGCCAGCTCCAACTCGCGGGGCTGAGCGTCGCACCGGCCTGCGCGACCGTGCGCGACACGCCGAAGAACTTGCCGCGCGCCTCCGTGGGCGCCACGTCCGTACCCAGCGTCTGCATGTTGCCCGAGATGATGTTCACCGACATGTGCACCGCGACGAACGCCGCGACGAACCACGCCAGGGAGGACTCCATATACGCCGTCACCGCGAGGAAGACCATCGAGGCGCCGGAGAGGAGGAGTCCGGGGATGATGGTGTACTTCCGTCCGTAGCGGTCCATAACGTAGCCGCCGACGAAGACTATGGGGATGGCGACAGCGGCCATGGCGCCGCGCAGAACCCCGATCTCGTCCGGCTCCAGGTTATAGGGGTCGTAGGCGGCATACGTGACGATGACGCCGCCCCCGAACACGCCGCCGCGCGTGACGTTCGCAAGGAACTGCACCAGGAAGACCGCGGGGATCGGCGCGGCCATCATGTGACGCCAGACCCCAGGCGCGGGCGCGCCGGAAGTGGACGCCTGCCGTGGGCGGGCCGGCGGAGCGGACTCCCGCAGCACGTAGAAGCTCGGGATGAGCGCGACCATGACGATGGCCGCGTGCATCACGAACGGCGCCCACAACCCCAGCAGCACCGCGGCGAAACCACCGACGACCGGGCCGGACAGGTTGCCGATCTGCTGCACCCCGAACATCTGCGTTACCTGCTTGCCGCGCTGGCTGGAGGCGCCGGTGTCGGCGATGACGGTGATCCGGCTCATCATCCACATCTGCTCGCCCCACCCGGCGATGAAACGATAGATGAGCAGTTCCACGAACGAGCCGTCCGCGCCTTCCAGCGCAACCTTCGCAAC
>JAPOOH010000325.1 GCA_026713505.1 Chloroflexota bacterium
AGACGCGGGAATGACGGAGGCGAGGTTCCTGCCTTCGCAGGAACGACGGGTAGAGGGGTCGCCGGGCTAGGCCGCGGGGGCGGGGTCCGGCGTGGGCGCCTCATCCGATACGTGGAGCGTGAGGCGCTTCGCCTTACGGCTCTCCGCCAGCGGCAGTCGGACGGTCACGACGCCGTGCTCGTAGGAGGACGCGGCGTTGTCCACGTCCACGCTCTCCGGGAGGCGGACGGAGCGGCGGAAGGAGCCGGTGCGGCGCTCGCGCAGGAGGTAGCCACCCTCCTTGTGCTCGTCCTCAGAGGCGGTGTTCGCCTCGATGGTGAGGACGCCGTCTTCGATCGTGATGCCGATGTCGCCGGGCGCCACACCCGGCAGCGTGCCCCGGACGACGAAGTCGTCGCCGTCGCGCTCGACGTCGAGGGGGATCGCCCAGCCCCCGGCGTAGGGGTAGTGGTAGGGTACGCCGAAGTGGCGGTGCAGATGGTCGAACCGGCGCAGGTCTCGGAAGGGGGTCCAACGTTCGATAGCCATGAGTCTCCTCCTTGTTCGGTGCGAGCCTTAGCGTGTAGTGGCTCGCCTGACTTGATATGAACTGTATCAAAGTGTGGAGAGTATGTCAATGGGTCTGCTACGCCTCATATCAGACTTGCCGGGCGCGTGCAGGCGGCAGAACCTGCCCCATTGCACAAGAAGAGCAGGGGGCGGCTGTGAGAACGCGTATCAATCGGCGGCACTGGTGTGAAGGAGGCTTCCAGAGCGTTGCGATGGCATCATGGCGTAGGCCATAATGGTCGCAACTCACCAGCGCCGCTGGTCTGAACAGGGGAACCGAACACCATGCTGAGATTCGCCGAAGAGATCGTGCTGCTGCTCCTGGACGACGAAGACGGTTCGTTCGCACACGTGCCGAGGCTGGCGCTGAACTATGCCCTGGCCGGCGGTGTCCTGATGGACCTGGCGATGGAGAACCGCATCGATACCGACCTGGAGAAGCTCACGCTGATTGACGGCACGCCCACCGGCGACAGCCTGCTGGACCCCGCGCTGGCCGACATCCAGACGGTGGAGGAGCGGAACCTGAGCTTCTGGGTGGAGCGGACGGCGCACACGGGTGACGCGATCCGTGAGGAGGCGCTGGCCCGGCTGGTGAGATCCGGCATCCTGGAGGAACGCGACGAGCGCTTCCTCTGGGGGTTCAAGTCGCGCCGCTACCCATCCGTGGACGGCAGGGAAGAGCGCGAAGTGAAGCTGCGGATCATGGAAGTGCTCTTCAGCGACGATATCCCGGACCCGCGTGACGTGATGCTCATCTGCCTCGCGGAGGCGTGCGGGATCCTCGCGCGGCTGGTGACGCGGGAGGAGCTCGAACGGGCTTCCCAGCGCATCGAGGACGTGCGGAAGCTGGACCTGATCGGCCAGGCGATGTCGCAGGCGATCACGGACATCGAGCTGTCGGTCATCGCGCTGGCGCAGCCGCACCTCTACTAGGCACCGCGCACATACGGGGTTCCGTGACAGCGCCCGCTCTCAAAGCGGGCGCTGTCTTGCTCCTATGTCCTCACGGCCTTCCACATACGCAGGCCCATCACCGCGGCGACCATGATGACGAGGGTGTCGACGTATATCCACAGGGAGCCGGTGTTGGAGAGCCCCGACCTGCCCCATGCGAGGTCGTTCAGGTACGCCGACCACTGGAAGCCGTAGCCGACGAAGAGGATGGCGGCGGCGAAGAAGTGGATGTTGACATCCAGGAAGCGCAGCACGTCGTCCGTGCTGCGGCCGCCGGCGTCGAAGCGCCGCTTGAACCAGTAAGCGGCGGCCAACGAGATGACGACGGCGGGCGCCATGAGCCAGCTCAGGAGCTCCCAGTCCGGCTGCGGCACGTCGAACACCGATTTCACGGTGATGGCGAGGGCCACGAGCATGTTGTACGCGGCGAGCAGTCTTACGAACAGGCGCATGGATCAACCCTCCTCAGCCCCGCCTGCCCGCCACATGCGCACACCCGCGGCGGCGAGGACCACCGGCATGACCATGTTGATGGAGCCCCAGACGAACAGATCGTATTCCCCGCCCCTGAGGAGGGACGGCCAGATGCGGAAGAAGATCAGCCCCACTCCGAGCAGCGCGTAGAAAAGCGCGTTGACGGCGAGGTGCTCACGGACCCCGTCGCCCGCTCCGAGCCGCAGTTTCCGGGCGAACGTGCCGGCGAGCGCGACGAGAATGGCGGCGGCCATGAACCAGTGGAGCACCTCCCACGCGGGATATGCCTCAACGGGGTACGGCTGGTCCACGCCCGGGTACTGCCACGAGACCGCGATGAAGTAGACGGCTACCGCCAGTGCCGTCAGCACCAGGTAGAGAGCAAGCAGGCGTGTCCCCATGGCGTGTGCGTTCCTCCGTGATTGCCCTGCGCGAGCGGGAGGGCCCCGCTAGCCGTTCGCCGGCCAGCGCGCGTTCCACATCCGGACGCCGATCATGCCGGTGACGATGATGTAGAGCGTGTCGATGTAGGCCCACATGGAACTGATGGGGACGTCACTGCCGGCCACAACCTCATTGGCGGTCAGCTCAGCGAGTATCTGGACGTGGTCGCCCAACTCCGACGACCACTGGAAGGCGAAGGCGATAAGGAGGGCGGCGGCAGCGTAGAGCGGCACGTTCACGTCCAGGAAGCGCCGCAGGTCCGGCTCCGCGTCGCTGTCCCTCTCCAGCGCGATCTTGCAGTTGACCGCTCCGCCGACCGCGATGAGGACGCCGCCAGCCATGAGCCAGTTGATCACTTCCCAGGTCGGCTGGGGGATGCCGAAGATGAACTTGACGGCCACGAGCAAGGCCACCAGTATCGCGTAGGCGGAGAGCAGTTTCAGCACTATGGCCATGGTTGTATCTCCTCTGTGCTTTCAGTGCGCACGAGCCTCGAGAGAGCTACGTTAGTGCCGTTCACGTGGAGGCGCGCCACAGCCGCCGTCCGGCGGCGATGAGCAGGAGCGGGAGCGCGACGTCGATGAAGTTCCATATCAGCCAGTCCGCATCGCCGGTCTCCTGGAGCAGGTGAGACCAGTTCCAGTAGAAGAGGATGCCCACGCCGAGCGTGCCGTAGAAGAGGACGTTGACCGATACGTGTTCGCGCAGATCGGCGCCGCCGCCGGTGTCGTGCCGGACCTTGTGGACGAACGTGCTGATGAGGGCAACGACGATGGCGACCGCCATGAACCAGTCCAGCAGTTCCCAGATGGGGTACGGCTCGTCTCCACCGGGGTGGTACCAGGGGACCGCGATGAAGTGCACGGCGACGGCGAGGCCTACCAGCGTGAGATAGAGGGAGAGGAGACGCGTTGCGAGCATGGCAACCCCCTGTGCGGCGGCCACAGGGAGCACTCCGTGCGGCGCCGGACTGCGTACAGGGAGCATAAGCCCCGCTGGGGGGCGTATTCCATAGATTCAGGGAGCGATTTTCTCGCAAGTGGCGCGGGCACCCGTCCTTTGCGCTTGCCATGCGCAGGGTGTATCCTTGGCTGTCAGAATCGCCGCGCAAGCGGCGTTTCACACTCTGAGGGAACAGGAAGGAATAGCGATAGCCAGGGAATACCGCGTCAACGAGCGCATCCGGGTGCCCCAGGTACGAGTCATCGATGAGCGAGGCGAACAGTTCGGCGTGATGACCATCGCCGATGCGCTTGCCCTTGCGCGTGAGCACGACCTCGACCTTGTAGAGGTGGCGCCCAATTCCGACCCGCCGGTCTGCCGGCTCCTGGACTACGGGAAGTTTCGCTACCTGCAGTCCACGAAGGAGCGCGAGATGCGCAGGTCCCACAAGAACGTGGGACTGCGCGAGGTGCGCTTCCGTCCCCGCATCGGGCGGCACGACATCGAGGCGAAAGAGCGCCTCGTGGTAAAGCTGCTGGATGAGGGGAACAAGGTAAAGGTGTCGGTGATGCACCGCGGGCGCGAGCTGGACCACCGGGACCTATCCGTTGGCCTGCTGAAGCAGGTGCACGAGGCCGTGAAGGAGAGCGCGAAGCTGGAGCAGCCTCCCAAGCAGGAGGGCCGATTCATCAGCATCGTGCTCGCTCCGGCGAAGACGGTGCCCAGTCGCGCCGACACAGTGGCAGTGAAGGAGACCCAAGAAGATGCCGAAGATGAAAACGCATAAGGGCGCAGCACGGCGCTTCCGCGTGAGCGGTTCAGGCAAGCTGCTGCGCATGAAGCGGCATTCCAGCCACCTGCGCCGGAAGAAGCCCCGCTCAGTGACCCGCACCTATAGCGACACCGTGACGGCGAGTTCCAGCAGCCGCAAGCACATCCTGAAGCTCGTCCCCGCGCTCAACAAGTAGGAGTCTGAAGATGGCACGCGTGAAGCGCGGAGTGACCGCGCACCGAAGACACAAGAAGGTGCTTCAGTTCACGAAAGGACACCGGGGCACGAAGCACGCCCTCTACCGCCGGGCGCACGAGTCCATGCTCCACGCTCTGGCGTACTCCTACGCGCACCGCCGGGAGCGCAAGGGCGACATGCGCAGGCTGTGGGTCGTTCGGATCGGGGCTGCGGCCCGCGAGCACGGCGTGTCCTACTCGCAGTTCATGCACGGCCTGAAGCTGGCGAACGTAGAGCTGGACCGCAAGGTGCTTGCCGACCTCGCCATGGCGGACCCCGACGCGTTCGGGCAACTCGCGGAGCAGGTCAAGGCACAACTCGCCGTAGCTGCCTAGCGACCCGCGCGTACGGGCGCTTCACAGAAGTAGTTCTTCCCACCCTTAAACGCTTTGGGGGACACCCCTCACCCCGCGGTCTACTCCCGTGGCAGTGGGGCACGCCCCTCCGCACTCCCCGTTCCTGAGCAGGCCCCCTACGCTCGACGGGTCTCCGGAGCGGTACCGGAAATCGTGCAGAGATCCTGCTCCTGGGGCAGCGGCCCTGGAGCCAAGTATGACCGCCGGGGGAAGGGAACCTCGACGGGCTCCCGTCAGGGACGCTCCGGCAAATCAACCCCGGCAGCAGTTATGCCCGGGCGATGCCGTGGGCCCGGGCGTGATCCAGGAGACGCCGCATCGAGCCGGCGTCGAGCGAAGGCGACCAGGCGGACGTGAGCCACAGGCTCGAGACCTGTTCGTATATCTCCGAGAGCGGCAGCGCGTCTTCCGGGGCGGTCAGCAGTATCCGGGCCACGGTCTCCAGCACCGGGTGCTGCGGTGAGAGATAACCCTCCTGCCCTGAGCAGTGCGCCCTGAAGAGCGCATGCAGTTCCCGGTAGGAGAGGTCCTCCGGCGCGCCCTTGAGCTTCGCCCTGGCGGCCTCGCAGAGGCGCGTGCCCAGCACGACGCCCACAGAGCGCCCCTGATTCGCGATCAGGTCGGGGTCGAAGGTGTAGCTGGGGTTCTCGTCGTTCTCCGGGGAGACGGCAATGTCGGGAGTGTTGGTCGTCATGCAGGCGCCTTTCAGTCGATGTGATGTTTCGTGATATCGAGCCGTTCGGTCAGGATGCCGGAGTGGTCCAGCCAGTCCAGCAGTTGCACGGGGGCGCGTTCCCCCGCCCGCCGGACCGGCATGTCCTCCGGGCAGATGGCGAGCCCCTGCGCAAGCCCCATGGACGTGAGCAGGTTGGAGCCCTGCCCGCCCGTGAGGCGGGCGTGCAGTCCGTCCTCGCGGCGTTCGAGCGTCACGCGAGCGTACACGCGCCGCTCGTCTGTGTTCAAGAGGTCGTCGTCCATCGTGGCGCGCACCGTGGGAAGCGGCTCAGGCTCGCGCCCCATCATCTTCGCAAGGGCGGGCCTGCCCAGTTCCACGAGCGCCACGAGCGCGCTGACCGGGTTGCCGGGAAGGCCGAGGTGCGGGACCTCGCGTCCGTCCGGCGCGTGCAGCAGCCCGAATGCAATGGGACGGGCAGGGCGCATCCTCACGGACCAGAAATCGATGCTGCCGAGCTCGGCGAGCGTTTCCTTCACCATGTCGAACGCGCCCGCGCTCACCCCGGCGCTCGTGATGAGCAGGTCAGCCTCCAGCCCCCGACGGATCTTCGCTCGGAGGTCGTCCATGTTGTCGCGAGCGATGCCGAGCAACACCGGTTCGGCACCCCAGCGGCGCAGGGCGGCCGCCGTCCCGTAGCTGTTGCTGTCGAAGAGCCGTCCCGGATCGAGCGCCTCCCCGGGAGTCTGCACCTCGTCTCCCGTTGCGAGCACCGCGACGCGCGGCCTCCGGACAACCGGGGCGTCCGCGAACCCGAATGAGGCGAGCAGGCCGATGGCGGGCGGGTCGAGCACGCGGCCCTTCTCCAGGACCAACGCGCCCTTCGCGGCATCCTCACCCGCGGGACGCATGTGGTCGCCCTCGTGCGCGGCGTGGCGTATGGCGATGTACCTGAGCGCGAGGCCGGTCGCGCGCCGTTCCACCTCGTCCGTGAACTCGTAAGGGACGATGGCATCCGCGCCCCCAGGCGCGGGGGCCCCGGTCATGATGCGGACAGTCTCGCCCTCGTGGACTGTCGCGGAGGGGAGCTGGCCCGCCTGCACCTGCCCTACGATCGCCAGCGTGACGGGCGACGACTCCGACGCTCCGGCGACGTCCGCGGCGCGCACGGCGTAGCCGTCCATCGCCGAGTTGGTCAGCGCGGGGATGTCGAACGGCGAGTGCACGTCCTCCGCGAGCGTGAGTCCGTCCGCTTCGAGGAGGGGGACGCGTTCGACCGGCAACTCGTGTACGAGGCGGAGCACGCGTTCGAGCGCGTCCTCCACGCCGAGCATGTCGGCGGTCCGTGGGTGGGCGTGGGCGTGCTCGCTGTGTGTGTGCCCGCCATGGTCGTGCCCGCCGTGGTCATGATCGTGGTGGGCGTGCGCTTCGTGGTCGTGCCCGTGCGACTGGGGCGCGTGGGACTCTTGCGCCCCGTGTCCGCGGGCGTGTTCGTGCTCTTGTCCGTGATGGTGGCCGTGCTCTGTCATAGTGTCACGTCCTGAGCGCCGCGCCGGTCTCGCGCTCCATTTGCGCGACGATGGCGGCGACAGCGTCGTTCACTTCTGCCGTTTCGAGCGTCTTGAGCGGGGACTGGAACTCGACCTTGAACGCGAGCGACTTCTTGCCATCCGGCAAGGGGTCGCCCTCGAACAGGTCGAAGAGGGTAGCGCGGACGACGAGGGGGCCGCTCTCGATGATGGCCTGGGCCTGCCGCGCGGGTATGCCGGCGTCCAATACCAGTGCGAGGTCGCGCACCGCGCTGGGATAGCGGGAGAAGGCGGAGAACGAGGAGCGCATCGCGGGGACATGCGGCGCGAGGAGCTGCACGTCCAGTTCGATGAGCGCGGCCTGGGGCACCGGGAAGTCGTACCGGGCGACGGTCTGGGGACGCAGTTCGCCCAGCGTACCGACCTGCTCGCCGTTCACGAGCACGGCGGCGGTGCGTCCGGGGTGGAGCAGTGGGTCGCTCGCGCGCTCGAACGCGGCGCTCAGCCCCAGGCGGGTGAGCGCGCTCTCAACGACGCCTTTCGCGTCGAAGAAGCCCAGGGGCCCGGTGTCCTGCTCCCAGAGCAGACTGCCGCGCGGCCCGGCGAGGACCACGGCGGCTATCTCGCGCTCGTCCGGGAGGTCGCCGTCGCGTGGGATGAAGACCCGCCCGACCTCGAACATAGCCGCGCCGCCCTGCTGGCGCATCGCGCTCGCCGCGCTGCGCAGGAGTGCGGGGCGGAGCGAGGTGCGGAGGTACGCCTGCTCCTGGCTCATGGGGTTCACGGTGCCGAGGGGAGCAGCGCCGTCCGGCAGGGCGGCCTCCTCTCCGCTCACGAGGGTGTGAGAGATCGTCTCCTGGAGCCCGAACGACACGAACGCATCGCGCAGTTCCTCGCGCAGTTCACGCTCCGGTTGCCGGATGGCCTCCGGCACGCGCCCGGCGAGCGGTTCACCCTCGACAGCGTCGTAGCCGATGACCCGCGCGATCTCCTCGACCACGTCCTCCTCGATACCGACGTCCGTACGCCAGTAGGGCGGCACAACGGTCATCGCGCCGTCCGTGCCTTGCTCGACCGTGAAGCCGAGCGAGGAGAGCACGCGCGTGACCTGCGCGGTGGGGAAATCGACCCCGAGGACGCGGCGCAGGCTGTTGTGGGAGAACGGGATGCGCGGCGGGTCGCTCCGGCCGGGGAAGACGTCGTATACGCCCTGCGCGGCCTCGCCGCCCGCAGTCTCCAGGATGAGCCGCGTCGCCCGGCGCACCGCTCGCACGGCCAGTTCAGGGTTCAGCCCTTTCTCGAATCGGAGCGAGGCGTCTGTCCGCAGCTTCAGGGCGTTGGACGTGCGCCGGGTGTTGATGGCGTTGAAGGTCGCGGACTCCAGCAGGACGTTCCGCGTGGCGTCCGTCATCTCGGAGTTCGCACCGCCCATCACGCCCGCGAGCCCGATCGAGCGCTCAGGGTCGGCGATCATCAGCATGGGCGAGCGCAGCTCGTGTTCCTGGCCGTCCAGGCTCGTGAAACGCTCGCCGTCTCCGGCCGGGCGGACGATGACCTTCGCATCGCGCACCTGGTCCAGGTCGAACGCGTGCAGCGGCTGGCCGTACTCCAGCATCACGTAGTTGGTCACGTCCACCACGTTGTTGATGGAGCGGTGGCCCGCGTCCTGCATGCTCTGGCGCAGCCAGTCAGGAGACGGCCCGATGCGCACACCGCGGATGAGCGTGCAGGTGTAGCGCGAGCAGAGCTCCGGGTCGGCTATCTCGATGCTCACGCTCTCCTCGATCGCTCCGCCGCTCTCGTCATAGCCGGCCGGGGGTTCGGTCACCTGCTCGCCGGTTATGGCCGCGGTCTCGTGCGCTATGCCGAGCACGGAGAGGCAGTCGCCCCGGTTCGGCGTAACCTCCACCTCCAGAGCCCCCGCCGACGGCAGGACGGACGCGAGCGGCTCGCCGACCGGGCTGTCGCCCGGCAGCACGAGGATGCCCTCATGCTCATCGCTCAGCCCGAGTTCGCGCTCCGAGCAGACCATGCCGGCGGACTCGACGCCGCGTATGACCGCCGCGGTCAGCTCCGTAGGCTCTCCGGACTTGCCGCTCGTGAGCACGGCGCCCACCCGGGCGAAGGCGATCTTCTGGCCCGCCGCGACGTTCGGCGCTCCACATACCACTGTGGACGTTCCGCTGCCCGTGTCCACGTCCGCCAGCCGCAGCCGGTCTGCGTTGGGGTGCGGGCGCACGTCCACGACGCGGCCGACGACGACGTGCTCCCACCCGCCGCCAGGGCCGGGGTCGTACGTGGTCTCCAGACCGGCCATGGTGAGGCGGTGGGCTAAATCCGCCGGAGGCATCCGCAGCGGGACGTACTCGGCGAGCCAGGACAGCGGGACTCTCATCTGGAAAGACAGACTCCGAAGTAGTGCGTCAGGCAAGTATAACGGCAGGGCGGCCAAAGGACAGGGGCTATAATGGGAGTGTGTCATGCGGAAGGCATGGGCACACGGGGAGGAGGGTGCCGCATGATAGGTCGGCGTTCGATCGTCCGCATTTCCCTGGGCGTGTTGCTCCTGGCGCTGCTTGCCGTTGTCGTGACGGGATGCAGCGGGGAGGAAGAGGCAACGCCCACCAGCGAGCCTGCCGCGTCGTCCGAGGCGACGACGACCGATGCTCCCGCCGAGCCGGCCGGTCCGCCGCCGCCCACGCCCATGATGCCCGAATTCGAGGAGACGGGAAGTACGGGCGGCGAGCTCGGCGACCTGGCCCCGGAGTTCACGGGCATATCCCAGTGGCTCAACAGCGACGAGCTGACGATGGAGGGGTTGCGCGGGGACGTCGTCCTCATCGACTTCTGGACGTACACCTGCGTGAACTGCATCCGCACGATGCCTTTCCTGCGCGAGTGGAATGAGAAGTATGCGGACCGCGGCCTCACGATGATCGGCGTGCACACGCCCGAGTTCGACTTTGAAAAGATAACGGAGAATGTGGCCGCGGCGAACGAGGAACTGGGCGTCGTCTGGCC
>JAPOOH010000326.1 GCA_026713505.1 Chloroflexota bacterium
AACGGTGCGGAGGGTGTGTGCCTGTCATGTTGAGCAGAGCCCGCGCTTCAGCGCGCAACATCTCTCGGGAAGCGTCGGCGTATGACGGGCGTCACCCGAGAGGTTCACGGGCCACGCCGCCCTGATGCAGCGCGGCGACGAGTAGCGACCGCCGAACTGAGACCGTAACCGGCACGAGGGGGCGGTTCACGACCCGCCCCCTTTGTTGGTACATTCACTTGCCGGAGGAGCACCCCAGCCGCACAGCCCCAAGGGCTCTTACCCCAACCCTCACCCTGAGGGAGAGGGAGCATACTCCGGCACCGAGCGCACCATGGAGATCCAGCCCATCATCGTCGCCGTATTCGCAGCGTACTTCGCCGCGCTGATCGGCATCGCCATCGTCGGGGCGGCCCGGATGCGCGAGATGGCCGACTACGTGCTCGCCGGCAGGCGGATGAGCAGCTTCACGTCGGCGCTCAGCGCAAGCTCGTCCACGACCAGCGGCTGGACGATGCTGGTCTTCCCGGCGCTCGCGTTCTCCGAAGGCACCGTGCACCTGTGGACGCTCGTTGCCATCGTGCTGGGAGCGTGGTTCAACTGGACGTACGTGGCAAAGCGGCTGCGGCGCTACACGATAGCAGCGGAATCGCTCACGCTGCCGGACTTCTTCGAGAAGCGGTTCGCGGACCGGACGGGCACGCTGCGGACGGTGTCGGCGGCGCTGACGCTCTTGTTCATCATGTTCTACGTCAACTCCGGGCTGATCGGCGGCACGAAACTGCTAGGTACGATCTTCGGCCTGGAGCACACCATCGGCGTGCTGATAGCGCTCGCCGCAGTCACGTCGTATACCTTCATCAGCGGCTTCATGGCCGTCTCCCGCACGGACGTCTTCCAGTCGATGGTGATGCTCACGTGCTTCATCATCCTGCCGCTCACGCTCATCTTTACCTCTACCTCGCCGTTCAGCGGGGAAGGACAGCCGGCGGGGTTCCTCAACCCATTCACCGGCGCGGGGAACGAGGTGGTCACCGCCGTGTTCGTCCTGTCGACCGCGGGCTGGGGGCTGGGCGCGTTCGGCTCGCAGCGCGTGCTGCAGCGCTTCATGGCGATAGAGAGCGAGGGGAGGATCACCCAGAGCCGCAACTTCGCCATCACCTGGATCATCCTGATCTTCTCGTTCGGATTCCTGCTTGGCATCGTGGCGCGTCCAGCCCTCATGGAGATGGGCCTGCTGGGCGGCGAGAGCCTCTTCGACCCGGAGCGCGTCTATTTCGTGGTCTCGCAGGCGTTCTTCATCCCGGTCTTCACCGGCCTGCTGCTCACGGGCGTGGTCGCCGCCATCATGAGCACGGCGGACTCGCAGCTGTTGCTCGGCTCCGCCATCGCCACGGACGACGTCCCGCTCATCCGGAGGCTCGCTCGGCGTTGGGAGCACGTACACGTGCTGTGGGTGTCCGGCAGGGTATGGCTGGGGCGCACGTTGCTGCTGACCATCGGCGGCATCGCGGGAGTGCTGGCGATCGCCTGGCCGGACTCGATAGCGAGCCTCGTCGCGTACGCGTGGGGCGGCATGGGGGCCTCGTTCGGACCGGTGACCATCCTCGCGCTCTACTGGCGCAGGTTCAACTTCCCGGGCGCGCTCGCCTCCATCGTGGCAGGTGCGACGACGGTCAGCGTGTTCCAGTTCACCTCGGGTGGCCCATGGGGAATGTTCGACATGGCCATCGCCTCGGCGCCCGGCTACATCGTGGCGTTCCCCACCGCCGTAGTCGTCACGCTGCTCACGTCGCCGCCCTCCCGCGCGATCACCGAACAGTTCGACCACGTCAGAGCGAACGCGCAGCCGGCATAGGGGACGCGCTAGAACGGGTTGAGGACCGGGACCCCCGTGGGTTCGAAGTGCCGGACGTTGCGGGTCACCACGGTCAGGCCGTGTTCGAGAGCCATCGCGGCAATGAACAGGTCGCTGTTGTCGTGGCCGAGCGCGCCGGACAGGATGCCCCAGCGCCGCGCCATGGCCAGATCGACGGGCAGGATGCGTTCGGCGTACACGGTCATCAGGCCGTCCAGCCAGACGGCGAGGCTACGGGCGAACTCCGGGTTGCGGCGCTGCTGGCGGATCACGCCCCACTCTATCTCGCCTACCGACACCACGCTTATGTAGAGGTCCGACATCCGTTGGGCCGACATCCAGTCCAACAGGCCAGGATCGCGATTGCGCTTGCGGAACCCCGACAGCGTGTCGGTATCGAGGAGGAACATCAGAAATCGACGTCCCTGATCTTCATCGGCCACCGTTCGAATTCCCCATCGTCCTGTGGCATGGCAAGCAGCATCTCGACGAACGTCGGCGCGTCTGCCTTTTCGGCGCGCCGCAGCCGTTCGTACTCCTCCACAGCCAGCACGACCACCGCGGGCTTGCCGCGCCTGGTCACATACTGAGGGCCGCGTTCAAGCGCAGCGTCGACCACGGCGCTGAAGCGATTCTTGGCATCCTGCAGCTGCCATTCGGTCATGATATCCATCCTGTCCAGTTCTGCTGGCTAGATTGCCGTACTGGCCAGCCGGGGTGTCAACGCAGCACGTGGCTCACTCAGTAGCGTCGAGGCGGTTCAAGTGGCCGGGCCAGTCCAGGATGCGCCGATCGCCGGTCACAAGCCGGTGTCCCTCCAGGGCGGTGGCGATGATGATGCGGTCGACAGGGTCGCCGTGCAGGCCCTGCAAGAGTCCGGCTCGCACGGCGATGGCTCCCTCCACGGGTATCTCGATCACGCCCTGGTCGAGGTTCTCCTTGCGCCATGCATCGGCGTCCTTGGGAAGCTGGATACGGCCTCGTGCTACGAGCATCGCCGCTTCCCAGTACGAAATCGCCGAGACAGCCAGGTCGTCGTTCTGCCACGCCGCCTGTATCTCCCGGCGTGCATGCGAACCCAGCCTCGGGTCTCCCAGCCGCAGCCACACCAGCGCGTGTGTATCGAGCAGCATCAAAGCAGATCTTCCCAGTTCCTGCCGGACTCGGCCTCCCACTCAACGTCGATGGGTTCGACGATGTCGCCGTGAATCACGATCTTGTCGCGGTCGATGCCGAAGAGCGTCTTCGGTTTCTCCCGATACGGCATGAGCCGCGAAACGGGTCGCCCGTTCTTCGTGATGACGATCTCTTCGCCGCTGGCGGCCACCTCGTCCATGAGTTGCAGGCACTTCGCCTTGAACTCGGATGCCTTGATAGTCCGGCTGTTGCCTGATGCCATATCCCGCTCCTCACGCTCGGCCTGGAGCAAGTATACCATGGTCATGACCATGGTCATATCAGAGCGCCCCTCCTCTCACCACCTTCCGGTGCTACACTCCCGCCACCCCCCACCGGAGACGCACGATGGCCGACGCCACACCGACCCGCATGACCATCAGCAAGAGCGAGGCGCGAGCGTCGCGGGGGATGGTCGCGACGAAGGACATCCACGCCACGCAGGCCGGCCTGCAGATGCTCCAGATGGGCGGGAACGCAGTTGACGCGGCGGTTGCCGCCTGCTTCGCGGTCGGTGTCGTCGAGCCGGAGTCCAGCGGCATCGGCGGGGGTGGCTACCTCGTCTACCAGGTCGGCGGCAAGGGCGGCGTCGTTGGCTTCCCGATGCGCGGGCCGCTCGACGCCCGCCCGGACATGTACGAACTCACCGGCGAGACCGCAGTCGGCAACTTCGGCTGGCCCGGCGTCGTCAACAACGAGAACCTGGACGGGCCGCGGTCGATCGCGACGCCCGTCGCGGTCGCCGGGCTGTGCGAGGCGCACCGGCTGTTC
>JAPOOH010000327.1 GCA_026713505.1 Chloroflexota bacterium
GACGCTGCCGACGCTTTCGATGTCGTCATCCCATCGCTGCCGGGCTATGGTTTCTCTGACCGACCGTCAGAGAAGGGTACGAGCGCAAAGCGTACGGCCGCGCTGTGGTCGGAGCTCATGCAGGGACTTGGCTACCCCCGGTTCGTGGCCCACGGGGGCGACTGGGGCGCTGCTGTCACCACGCAGCTCGGCCTGGGGCACTCCAATCAGGTAACCGCTATCCACCTTACTTCGGCAACCATCGTTGGGCCGTATCTCGGTGAAGGATCTGCGCCTCTCAGCGCAGCCGAACAGGTGCTCATCAAGCATCGGGACTGGTGGCAAGCCACCGAACACGGGTATTCGCACGAACAGCGTACGAAGCCGTTGACGCTCGCCTACGGGCTCAGCGACTCACCCGTTGGGATGATGGCCTGGATCGTCGAGAAATTCTGGAAGTGGAGCGACAACCACGGCGACGTCGAGGCCCGCTTCACAAAGGACCAACTGCTCACGAACGCGACGATCTATTGGGCCACACAGACCATCTCGTCGTCCGTCCGGTTCTACAAGGAGTCGGCGGCGGACCCGGTGCGCGTTGGACCGGGCGAGCGGGTCGAGGTGCCCACCGGCTTTGCGGTATTCCCCGGCGACTCAAGCCAGCCGCCACGCGAATGGGCCGAGCGCTCTTACAACGTCCAGCGCTACGCGCTGATGCCGAGCGGCGGGCACTTCGGCGCATGGGAAGAGCCCGAGCTGCTGGCACACGAGCTGCGGGAGTTCTTCCGTCCGCTCCGGGGCTAGTTCTTCCCCCGGCCTCCAGTCCGACGCGGCCGTGCCCACCGGCGGGCGAGAAGCCTTGGCATGATGGGAGACGAAGGGACGCTACGTATACAATACACATGCCAGTAGACGGCGTGACCAGGCAGGGGGCAGCTGACCTGGAGCCCGTTCAGCCTGTTCAGCCAGGCGAAATTGCCGCGTGACAAGGACGGCCAGACTTGAGTGACGATCGCAACGGAACGGTGGACAACTGCGTTCAGTTCGTGTTCTTCAGGCTGGACGCGTCGTGGCGGCGGCAGCCTGCTGACGCAAGGGCCCGCCATAAGGAAGAATTCCTGACGACACTCCGGGCGACGGAGGACGAGGTACCGGCGCATTCCTACAGCACGCTGGGGCTGCGCGCCGACACCGACTTCATGCTGTGGCGCTCGTCTTCCGGGCTCGAAGCGCTGGAGGAGACGCTTGGAGCGTTGCTCACGACGGAACTTGGAGCGTACCTGGAGGTCAGCCACTCGTTCTTCGGGCTACTGCGGCGGTCCACGTACGGGCAGGCGCGGACCGGGCAAGACCACGCCGAGGAATCGCCGGAGAAGGCCAGGTACTTCGTGCTCTACCCCTTCACGAAGACGATAGAGTGGTACCTGATCTCCCGTGAGGCGAGGCAGGGGATGATGAACGAGCACATCCGAGTGGGCCGGACGCATCCCGACATCAGCCAGATCCTGCTCTACTCCACGGGACTTGGAGATCAGGAGTTCATCGTCGGCTACGAGACGGACTCGCTCGCGGAGTTTCAGGACCTCGTCGTCGAACTCCGCTCGACCGAGGCGAGGCGTCACACCCTGCGGGACACCCCCATCTTCACGTGCGTGCAGCGGAGCCCCGAACGTATACTTGACCTGCTCGGATAACCGAGCGTTTTCTATGCAGACCCCCTCGATACAGACAACACGTGAGCCTGCGCTGCTGAGAGCCGCCCGGCTGGAGCAGGTCGGCGGCACCCCGGTGTGGATCATGCGACAGGCCGGACGGGTGCTCCCTGAGTACCGGAAGGTGCGTCAGAAGCACAGCCTGCTGGACATCTGCCGCAACCCTGAACTCGCCGCTGCGGTGACGCTTCAGCCCCTCGAACGTTTCGACGTAGACGCAGCCATCATCTTCGCGGACATCGTGACACCGCTGGTCGGCGTCGGCGTGGACGTAGAGCTGGTCGAGAAGGTTGGACCGGTGATCGACCCGCCTATCCGTTCCGAGAACGACCTCGAACGCCTGCGTCCGCTCGTTCCCGAGGCGGACGTGCCTTACATGCTGGAAGCGCTCAGGATCGTGCGGGCTGAGCTCCCGGAGGAGAAGGCGCTGATCGGATTCGCCGGGGCGCCTTTCACGCTCGCGACGTATCTCATCGAGGGCGGTCCGTCCAGGAACTACGCCACTACCAAGGCGATGATGTACGGCCAGCCCGACCTGTGGCACGGCCTGATGGACCGGCTCAGCAGCATGGTGACCGTTTACTTGCTGGCGCAGGCGGGGGCCGGAGCGCAGATGCTCCAGTTGTTCGATAGCTGGGTCGGCTGGCTGAGCAGGCGCGACTACAGCAAATACGTCTTTCCCTACACCCGCCGGATTCTCAGCGCAGCGAAAGCAACCGGCGTGCCGGTCATACACTTCGCGACGGGCTCCGGCGGGCTGAATGAGGTCATCAAGGGGGGCGGGGCGGACGTTATAGGACTGGACTGGCGCGTCCCGCTGGACGAGGCATGGGAGTCGCTGGGAGGCGTCGCCGTCCAGGGCAACCTTGACCCCGCCGTCCTGCTTGGGCCCCCCGCTGTGGTGCGGGAGCAGACCCGCGACGTGCTGCAACGTGCCGGAGGCCGCCCCGGCCACATCTTCAACCTCGGTCACGGCATCCTGCCCCAGACCCCGTTGGACAACGTCATGCACATGATCGATTGCGTACGGGAGTGGGACGCCGCCCATGGCTCCTGACCATGCCGGACGGACCGGGAGAGCCTTCTCGGTAGTCATCGTCGGCGGTGGCATCACCGGACTCGCGGCGGCGTGGTACCTCGAAGGGGCCTGGCGGCAGAGTGGAACCGACCTTTCGATCGTCCTTGTCGAGCGCGAGAACGTGCTTGGCGGCAAGCTCAGCACCCTGAGGGAGGACGGATTCGTCGTTGAGGGCGGACCGGACGGATTCCTCACGCGAAAACCCTGGGCGCTGGAGCTCGCGAACGAGCTTGGCATCGGGGACGACGTGGTCTACATGCAGACCACGGGTGCGCTGTTGCAGCGCAGGGGGAGGCTGCACCCCATCCCTCCCGGTCTGATGGGGCCCGCGCCGGCGGACCGTCGCGACATCTGGGATGCCTCGTTCCTCTCGTGGCAGGGCAAACTGCGCGCCAGCCTGGAACCACTGGTCAGGAAGCGCACGGCCGCTGGTCGAGAGTCATTGGGCAGTTTCCTGCGGAGACGGCTGGGCTCAGAGCTGACCGACACACTGCTGGAACCGATGATGGCCGGGATATACGGCAGCGACTCATACGACATGAGCCTGGACGCGCTTTTCCCGATGCTGGGGGAGTGGGAGCGGCGCTACGGCAGCTTGTCCCGTGGGATGCGGGAGGCAAGGAAGGCGGCGCAAGGCTCCGAACACCCGCCGAGCGCGTTCTTCTCGCTCGCGGGTGGAACGCGCCAGCTCGTAGAGGCGATGGTGCAGGGTCTCGAACGGACGGAAATCGTGAGCGGTAGCGCGGCGGTCGCGGTCGATCGCGTCGAAGATGAGGAGCCTCGCTTCGCAGTCACGATGGACGGCGGGCGGTCGTTCAAGGCGGACGCCGCTGTGCTCGCGACGCCTGCCTGGGATGCGGGCAGTCTCGTCGGCTCTTTCGCGCCGGGGCTGGCAGGACTGTTGGGGCGGATGCGCGGCGCCCCGGCGGTCAGCGTGTGCCTCGCCCTGGCTCGCGAGAATGTCGACCATCCGCTCGACGGCTCAGGGTTCCTGTCGCCGCGCTCAGAGGCAGGACCGGTCGCAGGCTGCACTTGGTTGTCGTCGAAGTGGCCGGGACGCAGCCCGCGAGGCCATGTGCTGTTGCGCGTCTTCCTGCACACGGAGGACAGCGCGTTGGGTGGGCTCAGCGACGCTGCACTTGCCGAGACCGCGTGCGAGGCGCTGCGTCCGCTCCTCGGCATACGAGGCGCAGCGGAGCGTTCCTGGGTGCACCGGTGGGCGGACGGCCTGCCACAGTACAAGGTCGACCACACTGAATGGCTGGACGACGTGGAGCGAGAGACCGGTGCGCACCCCGGTCTCTTCCTGTGCGGCGCGTCCTACCGCGGAATCGGGGTCCCGGACTGCGTCCGGCAGGCGCGGGATGCCGCTGAGCGCGTTCACGCTTTCGCTACGCACGGCGCAGGGCAGGGTTCGGCGCAGGCCGCGAGGACCTGACCGAAAGGAACGGAGTAGAGACGTGTCCGGCTCGAAGGGCGTTCTGCTGATGGCGTACGGGACGCCGGAGACGCTGGGCGACGTCGAGCCGTACTACCGCGACATCCTCGGCGGACGAGCGCCCAGCGCCGAGGCGGTGGCCAGCCTCACGGAGCGGTACCGCGCGGTGGGCGGCAGAACGCCGCTGCTCGAGATTACCCGGAGCGTTGTGCACCTGCTGGAAGAGCGGCTCAACCAGGGGGACGGGACTACCACCTGGCGCACGTACGCCGGCATGAAGCACTGGCATCCGTACATAGCGGAGGCCGTAGAACGCATCGCTGCCGACGGTGTCGATGAACTCGTTGCGCTGCCGCTCGCGCCGCACTACTCGCGGATGAGCACCGACGCGTACCGGGGTGCCCTGGTGCGCGGCATGGAGCAGGCTTCGTCGGGCGTACCGGTGCGGTTCGTGGAGAGCTGGCACGGGAACCCGCTCTTCCGGGCATTCATCGCGGAGCGCATCAGGGAGGCGCTGGCGCGGTTGGGCGAAGCGGCGCCGGATGCGGAAGTGCTGTTTACGGCGCACAGCCTGCCCGCGGGGATAGCGGACGAAGGCGACCCGTATCCCAGGGAGTTGGCGGACAGCGCAGCGGCGATAGCGGAGGCGTCCGGAATAGCGTCGTGGCGTTTCGCTTACCAGAGCGCGGCGAAGACCGGCACGCCGTGGCTGGGGCCGGACATCGTGGAAAGCATCGAGCAACTTGCTGGGGAAGGGCGGAAGGACGTGTTGGTCGTCCCGTTCGGGTTCGTGTGCAACCACCTTGAGGTGCTGTTCGACATCGACATCGCAGCGACGCAGGCCGCGGCAGCCCTCGGCGTGCGCCTGTCGCGTATCGAGATGCCGAATGATTCCCCGGACTTCGTCGAGGTGCTCCTGGACATCGTGACGGCGGGGACAGGAGCGCGGACGGTGGACCTGCGCGCCTGACGCCGACGCCTCCGCGCCTACATCCGATAGAAGGAGCGCGGGTTGTGGGAGAGGATCTTCTCCTTCAACGCCGGATCAACGTCCTCGCGTGCATTGAGCTCGTCGACGATGGAGTAGTTGGCGGACGGGTCGGTATGGCCCCAATCCGAGCCGATGAGGAGTTGGTCCTCCGGGATGCACTGCGCCAGGTAGGACATGTCCTCATCCGCCTCGCACGCCACGAACAGCCGGTAGTCTTTCAGCACGCCGCCTTCCCAGCGGTCGCTGCCGTCGCGCACGCGGTGTTTGAGGTAGTGCAGAAGGTACGGCACCCAGGACGCGCTCGTCTCGATGAAGCCTATGCGCAGGTCAGGGAATCGCTCCGGCACGCGGTGGGAGACGATGTCATGGAAACCGATGAGCGGTAGCAGGCGCTGTTGTGGGAAAGACTGCACGATCGTTGTGTCGAATGCCTCGCTGATCGCAGGGTTGCCAGCGCCGGTGTGGATGCAGACCGGCAGGTCAAGCCGTTGCGCCTCTTCGTAGACCGGGAAGAAGTACGGGTCGCAGAGCGAGCGGCTGCCTTCCATGCCGCGGAAGAGAACGCCTACCGCCCCATTCGCGGCGCCGTAGTGCATCTCCTCGATGGCCTTGTCGATGGACTGGAGCGGGGGCACGAGTATCCAGCGCAGGCGGCCGCCGGATTTCGACCAGACGTCGGCCATGAAGCGGTTGTATGCGCGGCACAGCCCCAGCTCCAGTTGGGGGTCGCCGGTGAGGTAGACGATGAAAAGGGTGGGGTAGACGACCTGCACGTCCACGCTCATCTCATCGGCAGCCTGCAGCCGGTAGGGCAGGTCCTGCAGCGACTTGCCGCCCCAGAACCTGCTGGCAAGGACTTCGGGGTCCGCGGGCGGGGCCTGCGCGTTATGCCCACCTGGTCCCGCAGGCTGCGGGACCAGCCGCCGTCCGATGACCCACCGGTTTCGGGGTTGTCCAGAGGACGGTTCCATGGTGCCGACGAGCACCGGCTTGAGGTGGGCCAACTCCTCGTCGAAGAACTCCCACACCGCTTCCGATTCGACCACGTGGGTATCGGCATCGATCACGGTTGCCATCGCGCACCCCCGCTCGTTCATGTTCGCCCCGGCCACGGGGCCAACTATAGACCAGAACCCGGTGTGCGGCACCCCTGGCGTGGGAGTACTGAGCCGGCCACCAGGCTAGAACGGGATGACACTTACCCCGGTTGCGATCTCTGTCATGAGCGCGACGCCGAACAACAGGCTGGCAGCGCCTGCGATTCCCGCGATGGCTCGGTACCACGGCTGCGCATGTGACATGACCGCGAACGGCACCCCGAGAATGATCGTGATGACGCTCATGGAAGCGACTGTGCCGACGCCGAACAGCACGAGGTAGCCGAGCCCCACCCAGAAGACCTCGATCTGGGGCAGCAGCACCAGCATGACCGCCGCGCTTCCGGCCAAACCGTGCACCATGCCAACGCCGTAGGACTTGAGACGGAACTGCGGACGGAGGATGTCATGGAGTCCGTTGCCATTGCCCGGCTCGCTGCCCTCGCGGTGCGTGGAGTGGACGTGCACGTGCATCTGGCCCTCGTGTGCGTGTTCGTGCAGATGCAGCGAGCCACGGCGCAGGTTGTAGAACACCTGCGCCCCGAGGAATACCAGCATGACCCCCACGCCAAACTCCAGCACCGGAGCAATGGCCTCGTAGCGGTCGAGCAGTGCCTCTTTGAGGACCAGGATGACGATGCCGAGGGCGAGCAACGGTGTCGTATGGCCGAGTCCCCACGACGCGCCGACCCACAAGCCGCGCCACGCGTTGCCGTTTTCCGACGCAAAGGTTGCGACAGCCACGACGTGGTCTGCGTCGGTCGCGTGCTTGAAACCCAGGAGCATGCCGATGGCCAGCACTGCCCATACGCCTGAACCGGCTTCTATCATCGCTGTTCCCCTCGCCCTCTGTTGCCGGTACGTGCGCTCTGTGCCGCATCGCTCCGGCCGGATGCCGCGGGATGCTCGTGGTGTTGCGCCTGTGCGTGCGTGTGGCCGCTGTGCGAGTGCCCCTCGTCCTGACGGCACTCCAGGCAGAGCCCGCTCATGGTGAGGTGCTCCAGGTGCAGTTCGAAGCCGGTATCGCGCAGCAGCGCCTCGCGCAGTTCGTCGAGGGGTGTGGTCATGGCGTGGATGGTCGCGCCGCAGTGCTCGCACACCATGTGGCCGTGCCGCTGGCCGGGGAGGGCGTATTCGTAGTGGCTCACGCCGCCGATAGAGACCTCGTTAAGGAGGTGCAGGCGGCTGAGCAACCCGGCTATGCGGTAGACGGTTGCGAGGTCCATCTGTGGATGCTTCGCCCGCACCCTTGCGGCGACCTTGTCGACGGCGACGTGCCCCTCCATCTCGCGGATGGCATCCAGTACCGCGACGCGCTGGATGGTGACGCGGTGCCCTGTGGCGCGTATCGCTTCGACGGTTTCGCTCCGGTGTTGCATGGCATCGCTCTTGCGAATATTTGCATAAAGATAGCACCAATGGGAGCGCCAATCAATGCCGCCGAACTTCAGCGGCCAAAAGTGCGCGTAACGGTTGGCATTGACACTCGCGCCTGTTATCGTTCCCCCGCGCCCGCGAGACTACCCGCAGGGCGGGAGGAGAGTTATGCGTGTGATGCGTTATCTCGCACTTACCATGGTGCTGCTGTGCGCGGCACTGGTGGCCGTCGCTTGCGGAGGCGACGAGGAGGCCGAAACGGCGCCTACCTCGACTCCTACGCCAGCGCCAGCAGCTACGCCGACGCCAACGCCCGCGGACGCGATGATGGAACCGACGGAGCCCACGGCTACGCCTACACCGCTCCCGCCCGGGGTCACGCCGCCTCCGCCTACGCCCACCCCAACGTCGCCCCCGCCCCCGACGGCGACGCCCATTCCCGGCTGGGACCCAGCGGAGCACTTCAACAGGAAGACCATCGAGATAAACGTCGGCTTCTCGCCGGGCGGCGGCTACGACACGTTTGCGCGGCTCATGGCTGCTTCCCTGCAGAACAACATACCGGGCAACCCGCGGTTCGTGGTGCGGAACCTCACCGGCGGCGGGGGAGAGCGGATCTTCCGGCCGACGCTGGTTGACGGCGATCCTGACGGCTACGCGGTGGCGGTTGTGCACCCGCGCTTCTTCAAGCGAGAACTGGTGGGCATAGACGTGCCGGACTTCGACCCGAACACGGTCAAGATAATCGGCACCGCCTCTGCGGTGAGGACTACAAGCGCCCAGTACGCCTTCCGCGACTTCGCCACAACATGGGAGGAAGCGCTTGCCCATGGCCGAGACCTCAGGGTCGGCGCGACAGAACGGGGCGACAGCGGCGGCATCGCCACGGCGTTCATGGAGATGGTGGGCGGGCCGATCAACAACGTCTACGGCTACCCCGGGACCTCGGACATCGCCGCAGCATTCGACCGGGGCGAGATTGACATCTCCAACCGCGGGTCCCCCGACACGGCCAGGAGCCTCTTCCCCGAGTGGATCGAGCAACGGCAGATCGTGCCGCTCTTCTACTGGGGCGCAGACCCCGCCCATGACCGAGAGTTCACAAACTACATCGTCAACGAACTCGGCGCGGAGATACCACCGCACCTGTTCGACATCCTCGACCTGACGGATGAACAGAAGACGCTGTTCAGCGTCACGGAGACGATCAACGAGGGCATGTCGCGGGTGTTCATCATGCACCCGGATACGCCGGACCACATCTACCAGTTCTGGGTAGACGCGTTCCGCCAGAACGCGCACGACGACGACTTCCTCGAGCTGGCGAGGATCGCCAACCGTGAGGTCGGCTACCTCGGGCCCGAAGACATCGTGGGCGTGATCGCAGATGGCACGGAGGCACTGAAGGACCCGGTGCTCCGCGAGGGCTTCATCGAACTCGCGGGTGGCGTGGACTAGTCCCGGCCCAGCCAGAACGACAGCGAAGGAGCCCTCCCGGCATCGGGAGGGCTCCTGGTTTAACCGGTGTGCAGGTGGGAACTACGCCAGCGACGCTTCGACGCTGAGTTCGACGTTCCGCGCCATCGCGGTCGAGATGGGGCAGCCGTCCTTGGCGTCCTCGGCGGCCTGCCGGAAATCGTCCTCGCTCATGTCCGGCACCTCGCCGACGACCTTGAGCGCGCTGGACGCGACCCTCGCACCGCCCTCGAAGAGCTCGAACGTGACTGTGGCGTCGGCCTCCAACCGGGTCGCGACCTTGCCGTCGCGCCCAAGGCGGGCGGAGAGCGCCATGCAGAAGCAGCTGGCGTGGGCAGCGGCGACCAGCTCCTCGGGACTCGTGCTGGGGCCGGCCGTCTCGTCGCTTCGCGCCTTCCAGGAGACGGGGAGCTCGTTGTACGCGCCGGACGACGACGCGGTCACCGTACCGGTGCCGGAAAACAGGTCGCCGCTCCAGACGGCGTGCGCAGATTGGGTGATTGCCATAAATCCTCCTTGGGGAATCGATCCGAAGATGGGCCGCTCGTTGAGCGGCCGACGCCAAGTATCAGCGGGGCCCCGCCACCGGGTCAACGACGCGCCGTCTGATCCACCGTGGCCGCGCGGTGAATTGCGTTGCTCTCTCCTTCAAGGAGACTTCTGCGTAGCCCACAGCATCCCCCTCGCCCCTCCAACCCTCACCCCAGCCCTCTCCCGCCACCGGGAGAGGGAGCACACAACTCCACTACCCTCGCCAGCTATGCAAGGGCCCTTCGAGGGAGAGGGAACCAGGCCCTCCGGCTTACGCCTTGAGCGCCTCAAGGTGCTCCTTGCGGAGCTTGGCGACCTTCGGGGCGATGATGACCTGGCAGTAGCCCGCCCATGGATTGTTGCGGAAGTACTGCTGGTGGTAGTCCTCGGCGTCGTAGAACACATCGAGGGGCTGGACCTCTGTGACGATGGGGTCACGCCAGACGCGGCGCTGTGTGAAGTCGGCGATCACTTCCTCGGCTATCGTACGCTGCTCCTGGTCGTGAAAGTAAACGGCGGAACGGTACTGCGTGCCGGTGTCCGGCCCCTGGCGGTTGAGCGTCGTGGGGTCGTGCATCGTGAAGAAGAGCTCGACCAGCTGCCGGTACGAGACAACGTCCGGGTCGTAGGTGAGCTGAACTGCCTCGGCGTGGCCGGTGTTGCCGCCGCAGACCTCGTAGTAAGTGGGGTCGACGGTCGCGCCGCCGGTGTAGCCGTTAACGACCTTCTCGACTCCGCGCACCTGCTCGTAAACGGCCTCCAGGCACCAGAAGCACCCTCCGGCCAGCGTGGCCATCTCAGTCACCATCGTCAGAACCCCCTGCTTACCGTTGCTTCCGGCGCACCACCGCCATCAGGTATACCGAACCACCGCCTCCGTAGCCTTCCAGCGCCGTGAGCTCGTAGTCGTTCGCGCCCATCTGGTTCAGCCACTCCGCCAACTTCGGCGCCTTGTCCCGTTCTATCTCGTAGGTGACGTACTCGTCGCCCACCACGCCGCCCTGACCCTTAGGCGGTTTCTCCTGCTTCGTCAGCGTCCGGTAGTCCAACCGTTCCTCCTACGCCGCGTAGCCAGGGCACGGGCCCTACTCTCCCCCGCGTGGCCTCCGGTCACTCTGGGTTCCCGCTTTCGCGGGAATGACGGAAGCTGTGCTACGCGGGAACGGGGGCGCGGCTGCGGAGGGTGC
>JAPOOH010000328.1 GCA_026713505.1 Chloroflexota bacterium
CATGAAGTCGTTGTTGAACATGAAGTCGGTGTCGCGGAAGAGGCGCATCATGGGCGGGGCGTTGGTGGTGGCCATGTAGCGCACCTTCTCATCGCCGGAGCCGTTGAAGTGCTGGTACCAGGCGTTGAGAGGGATGGTGAAGAGGGAGCCTGTCCTCCACTCGAACGTCTGCTTGCTGTCCTCGTCCATCCAGACGGTGGTCGCTCCGCGGCCCTGGACGATGTAGAAGTTGACCTCGTACATGTGGTGCTCGGGCTCGGACTTGCCGCCGGGCCTGATGTCGACCACGTGCAGGTCGTTCGGCAGGAGAGCGTTGTCGATGTGGACGACCGCGCCGTCGCCGCCCTTCCGTTCCCAGGGGCCGACCTCGACCTCGTGCCAGTTGGGGATGTAGAAGGTCTTGTGGACCATCACCCCCTCGCTCTCCAGCCAGTCCTCGTAGGCGTCGGGGATACGGAAGTCCTCGAGCTGACCGGTTGGCGTCTCCGCCACCTTCATGTCGGTGCCTTGCATAACCATAAGGGCGCCTCCGATGCGAGATGGCGCGAGCCTATCGCAACCGGGAACCGGACACAAATGCCCTGCTTCTTGCGGAGAGGTACACGCCGGAGCGTCGAGGAATGGTCTGAATCAGATGGGGGTCTCCCGAGAGGATGCTGCGCGCCAAAGCGCGGGCACCGCTCAGCATGACAACACCTCACTCGCTTCCACAGCCCCCGGTGCGCGGTTCAGACCATCCCTAGACCCGGGTGAAGCCGCCGCCGCTGGGTACCTGGGTCTGGCCCGGCATGAATTCGCCCTCCTTGCGAGGGCCGTCGCCCCGTACGAAGAAGCGGGCGTGGCCGAGTCCCTCGATCTCGATCTCGAGCACGTCGCCGTCGTTCACGGGCCCGAGGCCGGGGTGGTAGGTGCCGGTAGTGATGACGTCGCCCGGGTTGAGGCGGGAGAAACGGGGCAGCCAGGCGACCTGCTCGGGGATCGTGTGCGCCATGTGCTCGGTGCTGTAGTCCTGGCGGGGGCTCTCGTTCACCCAGGACTGGACGCGGAGCCGGTGCGGGTCGTCGATCTCGTCGCGGGTCGTGATCCAGGGTCCGCAAACGGCGTAGGTGTCCTGCCCCTTGGGGATGAACTGCGTGCGGCGGTTCATGCCTCGGGCGGAGATGTCGAAGAAAGGCACGTACCCGAAGATGTAATCGTAGGCGTCGGCCTCCGCGACGTTCTTCGCCTGGGCGCCCATGACGAATGCGATCTCGGCCTCAGGCTGCCAGACGGCGACGGGCGGTATGTCCGCGAGTTCGATGGTGCCCTCAGGCCCGACGAGGTCGGGCGACTTGTAGAAGAAGTCAATGACGAGGTTCTCCTTCTTCCGGTCGGGAGAATCGAGGTAGTTGACGAAGGCTGCCAGGCACTTGCTTGGCCGCGGCACGGGGGCGAGCAGCGAAACGCTGTCCAGTGGTACGCCGTCGGACTCGCTGGCGAGGGACTCGAAACGAGGCCGCATGGCGTCGAAATCGCCGATGACCTCTTCCATCACGCGTTGGGGGCCCTTCTCGACGCGGTAGTCGATGGCGCTGCTGACGTCCACGACGCGGTCGCCGTCCTTGAGCACACCCACGCGGTCGTCGTCG
>JAPOOH010000631.1 GCA_026713505.1 Chloroflexota bacterium
GGAGTGTGCATCACCGGGCAAGAGGAGCTGGCGGTGAAGCCGCTCAACCGGTACTTCCCGAAGCGCACTTACGGGGTGGTGTTGCGCCGGGGGAAGTTCCTGTCTCCGGCGGCGAAACGATTCATCCGCATGATGGAGCCCTTCTCGTTCTCGGGCCACGACTACGGAGCCGCGCAATCGGGAGAGCACCCCGATACCGAGGCGCGGACCGCGCGATTTGCCCTCCGTCCGGGGGATTCTTGAGGCAGGCCTTCGTGCGCTAGAATCGAGCGCCATGTCGAGGCCCTCCGAACGTGAACCCGATCACGGCCTGGCGGTCGAGGAAGGGAAACCTCGGCTGAAACGCCCTCCCCTCTACAACGTTATACTGCTGAACGATGACTTCACGCCCATGGAGTTCGTGGTACATGTACTCGAGTACTTTTTCGGTCTGAGTCGGGAGAATTCGGTACGGGTGATGCTTCACGTCCACACACGCGGCAAGGGCGTGTGCGGTTGCTTCTCCCGCGAAATCGCGGAGACCAAGGTCGAACAGGTCAACGAGTACTCACGCGAGAACAATCACCCCCTGCTGTGCACCATGGAAAAGGTCTGAGGTTTCGAGCCCCGGAATGGCGAGATGCTGAGCAAGGAACTCGAGTTCACACTGAACATGGCCTTCCGCGATGCTCGCGAGAAGCGCCACGAATTCATGACGGTCGAGCACCTGTTGCTCGCCTTGCTGGACAACCCCGCGGCGAGCAAGGTCCTGCGCGCCTGCGGGGCGGGAATGGACAAGCTGCGCGGGGATCTCACCGCATACATCGAAGAGAGCACCCCGATGCTCACGGCGAAGGACGAGCGCGAGACCCAGCCGACGCTGGGATTCCAGCGGGTCCTGCAGCGGGCGGTGTTCCACGTCCAGAGTTCCGGCAAGAAGGAGGTGAACGGCGCCAACGTGCTCGTGGCGATATTCGGCGAGCGGGAGTCCCAGGCCGTGTACTTCCTCGGGCGACAGAGCATCACCCGCCTCGATGTCGTCAACTACATCTCCCACGGCATCTCGAAGGTGCACGACAGCGAGGAAGGAGAACCCTTCACTTCCGGCAACGAAGAGGAGAAACCCGCCGAGCAGCCCTCCCGATCACCGCTCGAAGCGTACGCGGTCAACCTCAACGAGCAGGCCCTGCTCGGAAAGGTCGACCCCCTCATCGGTCGCAGAGCCGAGGTACAGCGCACCATTCAGATCCTGTGCCGGCGCCGCAAGAACAACCCGCTGTACGTGGGCGAGGCCGGGGTCGGCAAGACCGCGATCGCGGAAGGTCTGGCCAAGATGATCGTCGAGGGAGAGGTACCCGAAGTGCTCGAGGAGAGCACCATATACGCTCTCGATCTCGGCGCGCTGCTCGCGGGTACCAAGTACCGGGGGGATTTCGAGAAGCGCCTGAAGGGGGTGCTCGCCCAATTGGACAAGCAGCCCGGCGCCATTCTCTTCATCGACGAAATCCACACCATCATCGGCGCCGGCGCCGCATCCGGCGGGGTGATGGATGCCTCCAACCTGATTAAGCCGATGCTCGCCTCGGGAGAGCTTCGCTGCATCGCCTCCACCGCCTATCACGAGTACCGGGGAATCTTCGAAAAGGACCGCGCGCTCTCGCGACGATTCCAGAAAATCGACATCACCGAGCCGACGATCGAAGAAGCGGTCAAGATCCTCAACGGACTCAAGTCGCGCTTCGAAGAGCA
>JAPOOH010000329.1 GCA_026713505.1 Chloroflexota bacterium
CACGGCCTACTGGCGGGGGTTCGTGGAGTATCACCAGGCGGGGTTCTCGACGCACCGCCCTCGGATGATGGGGATGGAGGCCGCGGGAGCGGCCCCGATCGTCAACGGCGCTCCCGTCCTCAAGCCGGAGACCGTCGCCTCAGCGATCCGCATCGGCAACCCCGCGAACTGGGCGGGGGCCGTCGCCGCTCGCGACGAGTCCGGGGGAACGATAGACGCCGTCACGGACGAGGAGATACTGGAAGCGTACGGACTGCTGCCCAGCATGGAAGGCATCTTCTGCGAACCCGCGTCCGCCGCCGGCGTCGCTGGACTCATGAAGCAGGTGCGCGCCGGCTCCGACTTCTCCTCGGCTACCGTGGTGTGCATCATCACCGGCACCGGACTGAAGGACACGCCGGTGGCGGAGCGCCTCGCGACTCGCCCGCCGGAGTCCGCCCCGCCGGACGTCCGTGAGGTCGCGCGGGTCATCACGCAGGGCTGAGGAGGAGACGTTGACGATAGACTCGGCCAGGGTGGAGCGTGCCGTCGGCGAACTGCTGCTCGCCATAGGCGAAGACCCGGAACGCGAGGGGTTGCGCGATACACCCGGCCGCGTTGCCCGGATGTACGAGGAGATCTCGGGGGGCATCGACCAGGACGCGAGGGAAGTGCTCTCCGTGCAGTTCGACGAGTCGCACCAGGAGATGGTGCTGATGCGCGACATGCCGTTCTACTCGCTCTGCGAGCACCACCTCCTCCCCTTCTTCGGAACGGCGCACGTCGCCTACATCCCGCACGGGAAGATCGTCGGCATCAGCAAACTGGCGCGTGCAGTGGACATCTTCGCAAAGCGCCCGCAGGTGCAGGAGCGTCTCACCTCCCAGATCGCAGACGCCATCATGGAGACGGTCGAGCCATCGGGTGTGGCGGTGGTGATGCGCGCCGAGCACCTCTGCATGTCCATGCGCGGCGTGCGCAAGCCGGGCACGTCCATCGTCACCTCCGCGCTGCGAGGGGTCTTCGTGTCGGACCAGGCAACCCGCTCGGAGGCCCTGAGCCTGTTGCAGGAGGGACTGCATTGACCTGCGCCGAGGCAACGAGGTCGTTCGCGCCGGTACGTACGGTCTGGCGGGAACTGCTGGAACGTCTGCCCTGGAGCAGCATCTTCATGACACCGGAGTGGCAGGAGGCGTGGTGGGACGAGTTCGGCCAGGCCGACGAGCTGCGGCTCATCGTCGTCGGCCCGGCGGACGCGCCGCTTGGACTCGCGCCGCTCCAACTGAGCGAAGGGCGCATCACGTTCGTCGGCGGCATGGACCTCTTCGACTACCACGACTTCATCGCCCCTGACCCAGCGTTCTACGGCGAGCTTTTCGATTGCCTCGACGGCGAACCGTGGAAAGAGATGGAACTCTCGTCCGTGCCGGAATGGTCGCCCACATTCACCCAGTTGCCACAGGCGGCGCTGGAGCACGGCTGCACCGTAACGATAGAGGAAGAGGACGTAGTGCCCGGCGTGACGCTGCCAGAGTCGTGGGACTCGTACCTCGCGGGCCTGCGCAAGAAGGACCGGCACGAGTTGCGACGCAAGCTGCGGAGACTGGAGACCGCGGGCGACGTGCGCGTCCGGCTCGTCGACGCCGGTACGCTGGAGCGCGACCTGTTGCTCTTCCGCGAAGTGATGGCTGAGAGCAGGGAGGAGAAGAGCGAGTTCCTCATCCCTGAGCGTGAAGCCTTCTTTCGTCGCGTGACAGCCCGAATGCAGGAAGAGGGCAGCCTGCGCCTCTTCCTGCTGGAGATAGACGACGACCCCGCGGCGGCTGCCGTCCTCGCGTTCGACTACGGGGGCAGGCGGCTTCTCTACAACAGCGGCTACCGGCACGCCTACGACCATCTGGCCGCGGGGCTCATGCTCAAGGCGCTCTGCATCAAGGATGCGATAGAGAACGGACTGACCTACTTCGACCTGCTCAGGGGCGCGGAGCACTACAAGTACCACCTCGGCGCGGTAGACGGGCGCATCCACCGCATCGTCGTGAAGCGCTGACCCCTGAACGATGAACGCGATGCGCGTGGCCTGCGTCTCAGCCCACGGCTGTCCGCGTGCCGCCCCCGGCGCGGGATCGGCGGGGGGAATGAGCGTCTTCCTGCGAAGCGTCGAGACTGCGCTCGCCCGCACAGGTGTGAAGGTGGATGTCTACGCCGCTTCCCACGGGCCGTGTCCGGCCCCCACTGGAGCCGAGACGCTGAGTCTTACCCACGTCGCCACGGAGGACGCGCCGGAATTCGCGGACGACCTCCTTGCGGCAGTCGAGGCGTCCGGCATGCGCTACGCCCTCGTCCACAGTCACTACTGGACGTCGATCGAGCCGGGCCTCCGGCTCGCGGAGCGGCTGGGCGTACCCCACGTTTTCACCGGCCACACCCTTGCTGCCATCAAAGAGCATGCGGGCGGCGCGCCGGAGCCGGACACCCGGAAGAGAACGGAAGCTGCGGCGTTGAGCCTGTCGCACGCTGTGGTCACGTTTACGGAGGAAGAGTCCGCGTTGCTCCACGATCTGCTCGGGCTGACGCCGCACAAGGCGTACGCTGTCCCGATGGGCGTGGACGCGGCGCTCTTCAGGCCGCAGCCGCGTGTTGAGGCGCGCGCCGCGCTCGGCATCGGGCCTCATGAGAGAGTCGTGCTCTCCGTGGGGCGCATCGAGCCCTACAAGGGGACGGACGTGCTCGTGCGGGCTCTTGCGCTCCTGCGCGACCCGCGCGACGTCCGCCTGCTCGTTGTCGGCGGCAACGAGGGAGAGCCGGGCGTCGATTGGCTGCGCGAGACGGCGCGCTTGAGCGGCGTGAGCGGTCTGTTGGACTGGCGCAGAGCAGTCCTGCAGCACGAACTGCCCCCGTACTATGCCGCCGCCGACGTGTGCGCTGTGCCGTCGCTGCATGAGACGTTCGGCCTTGCGGCGCTGGAGGCGATGGCCTGTGGGACGCCGGTCGTGGCGTCGGACGCGGGCGGCCTCCGCGGGCTCGTGCGCCACGGCGAGACCGGTCTGCTCTGCAGTCCCGGCGATGCCGCCGCTCTCGCGGAGGCGTTCGATGCAGTGCTTGGTGATCCGTCGTATGCGCGTCGGATGGGCGAGGCGGGCCTGGCGCGGGCGGAGCCCTTCACATGGGAATCATCAGCCGCGCGTCTCGCGGCGGTCTACGAGCAGGTGGCTTCAGGCTACTTGAGCGGCAGTTCGTACCAGAACGAGCGCCAGTCGAGCACGAAGCCGAGATTCTCATAGACGCGGATGGCGGGCGGATTCTCGCTGTCCACCGTGATCTCGAGGCCGGGCGACCCCAGTCCCAGCAGCCTGTCCATGCCCGCTCCCGTCACCGCGCGGCCCAGCCCCTTTCCCTGGCGACCCGGCAGCACGCCAACCATACCGACGATACCGGGCGCATCCTCCGCTTCGCGGTGGCACCAGCAGTAGCCCACGAGCGAGCCGCCCTCCTCCAGCAGCACGACGGGGTCCGGGCGCAGGTCCGGCAGTTCGAAAATGCGGTACGCGATCTCCTCCGACGTGTTGGGCGCGTAGCCCCAACTGCCGGTGAAGGCCGTGTTCTGTACGTCCGTGACCGCGGGGGCATCTTCAGGCTCGGCCAGGCGGAGCGTCATGCCGTCCGGCACGGGCGCGTTGACCGGCTCCGAGCCCTCGCGGCGCAGGTGGAGGTGGGTGCGTATGTGCGTCCAGCCCCGATCGGTAAGCGCCGCGCGGCGTGTCTCGTCCGACTCCGGCACGTCTACCTGCATCACACCCAGCCCGGCGGCGCGTGCCCGCTCCGACGCCTCCTGCAGGAGGGCGTCGCCTGCACCGCCGCCCCGGTGTTGGTTGCTGCCCCGCATCTCCAGCACGCTGCGGCCGATGGCGGGTTCGCGGATGAGACAGGCGTAGCCCGCGGGAGCGCCGTCGTCGGTGAACGCGAGCAGGCAGTCGCGCCTGGCGTCGATGTTCGGCTGCGCGAGCCATCGTGCGAGTGCTGCCGTTTCCACGGGAGACGGCGCGTGCCCGAGACGCAGTACGGCGAGGGTGTCCAGGTCGTCAGGCGTGTATGAGCGTATGCTGGGAGGGTTCGGCATGAGGGTGGCGGAACGCGTATCATCTTAGCAGACCCTACTCGATTCCCCGGGAGGCGCATGGAGACGATCGACACCCCGGAACGGGCCATGCTCGTGATACCCCATCCCGACGACGGCGAGTCCGGCGCGGGCGGCAGCGTCGCCAAATGGTCGCGCGACGGCTCCCGCATCCTCTACGTCGTTTGCACGAACGGTGACAAGGGTTCCTCCGACCCTGAGATGACGAGTGAGCGTCTTGCCGCGATACGCGAAGAGGAGCAGCGCAAGGCTGCTGCAACCGCAGGCGCGGAGGACGTGGTCTTCCTCCGCTACGGGGACGGCGAACTGGAGGACACGCGCGAGTTCCGTGGGCGGCTCGTCGAACAGGTGCGCCGGTGGAAGCCAGACGTCGTGTTGGCCATGGACCCCGTCCGGTTGGAAGGCCACGGCCACCGCGACCACCGCATCTCAGGGCAAGCGGCGATGGACGCCTGCTTCCCTTACGCCCGCGACCGCTTGCACTACCCGGAGCACATCGTCCGGGGACTGGAGCCGCACAAGGTAGGCGCCGTCCTCCTCTGGGGCTCAGAGAAGCCGGACGTCGTCGTGGACATCGCCGACACCATCGAGACCAAGATGCAGGCCCTCGCTGCGCACGAGAGCCAGCTCTCATCCGACCCCGCACGCATCGAGACCTTCGTGAAGCGCCGTGCCGAGACCAATGCCGAACGCGCGGCGGAGCAGGGCCACGACCTTACCTACGCGGAGCTCTTCCGCCGCATCAACTTCCGGCGCTAGCGACGATGTATCCATGTGCTGATACACTCGTATTCAGCACATGGACTGGCACAGCACGTATCGCATCGCACTCAGCCTCATGGCGCTCCTGGCTCTTGCCGGCGCAGCCTGGGCAGTCGTCGCGCCGGAGCCCAGCCCCGGCGTCGAGATCGTCCGGCCCACGCCCGCCGTAGTTACCCCTGCGTTGCCGGACGGCTCAGGCGGCGCAACGACACCGGCTGCTTAGTCGCCGCTCTCCGTCAACCTCAATACCGCTTCCGTACCGCAGCTGATGGCGCTCCCCGGCATCGGCGAGACGCTAGCCGGGCGCATCGTGGCCTATCGTGAGCAGAACGGCCCCTTCCTGCGCACGGACCAGGTCATGGCGGTTTCAGGCATCGGCCCCGGCACCTACGAGAAGCTGCGCTCCTACGTCCATGTACGGGAATAAATGCAAGCTTGTCTCGTTGACCCTTCCCAGATGCATACGTATGCTAACCGCCTGATGACTATGAACGACTCCTCCACCGACGCAGTCCCGCGCGTACCACTCCTGCCGGGCGAATCTATCGAGATGGTGTTCGACGCTCGCAACGGCCTCGTTTCGGAGTCTGACCAGCGCGGCGAAGCGCTCGTGGTTACCAACGAGCGCGTGTTACGGGACGGCTTTGCCGAAGGCGCACGAGTCGTGAGCATGTTCCCGCTCAGCGACCTCGCCGCCGTCGAGGTGTCCGACAGCGGACGTTCATTGGAGCGGCTTGGCCAGGGCATCGTCCTGGCTGCCGTTGGCCTCGTGCTCGGTGGGCTGAGCTGGTTCATCCTGGAGATACAGGTCCTGTCGGTCATCCTGGGCGGACTGCCCATTCTGGCGGGTATCTACATGCTCACCGGGTGGGCCTTCCCGGACACGGAAGGAGCGCTCCATCTGTACGCGCCCGGTCATGCCATTGCCCTCCCGCTGCGATCCGCGAGGGCCCGGGAAGGCGTCTATGCGGCCATGCTGCGCATCTACGAATTGCGTTGGGTGGACTCCGCCGCGCTGGAAGAAGTGGAAGCGATACTGGACATCCCAGTCGCAGCCGAGCCGGAAGCCGAAGAGGAGCCGCAGACGATGGAGGCGGAGCTCAACAAGCTCGTCGAAGAGGTCGATGAGAGTACACCTGAGCCTCCGGAGCAGTCCAAGAGCTTCTGGGACATCTTCCGCCGCAAGTCGTAGCGCCGCGCCCTCCCCCTACTCACCCTGTTCGATCGTGATCCGGGCCAGCGGCCCCGGCCCCACGCTCAGGCTTCCGCTCCTTCCCAGCGACAGCCGTCCGCCGCGTGCCACGACGTGCGCGGCCTGCGCCAGCTTCTGCTGCCCCAGCGTGGCGCCGTCGCCGTGCAGCGAGCGCCACGCGCGTTCAAGCACGCGCGGCAGCAGCGCAGGGGGCAGCGTTCGCAGTGCGCTCTTCGGCCAGGACACCGACGATTCCGAACGTTCCTCGACCTCGCCGACGGCCTCCGCCGCGAGCTGATCGAGGAGTGCGTCGTCATCGGCGGCGCGCTCGGCGAACCCTGCCAGCGCTGCGCGGACGTGCGGATTCAGCGCGGCGAGGTCGCGCAGGACGCGCAGGCGCACGCGGTTGCGAGCGTAGCGCAACGAGCGATTCGTGGCGTCGCGGGCCGGCCGCACCCCGGCCTCGGCGCAGACGGCCTCCGTCTCGGCGCGTGTGACCCTCAGCAGCGGCCGCAGCAACTTCAGCGCGCGGCCGTCGACGTTGCGCTCCGAGCACTCGCGGATCGCCCCGGCGCCGCGCAGGCCGCTCCCCCGCGTGAGACGCAGCAGCACGGTCTCTGCCTGGTCGTCCTGGGTATGGGCGGTGAGCACCGCAACCGCGCCGTGGGCATCGGCGGCGTCGGCCAGGAAGCGGTAGCGGGCCTCTCTCGCTCCCGCCTCGTCGGACGGCGACCGTGCTGCGCCGGACGTGAACGGCACGCCGAGCGACGCGGCGGCGCGGCGTACGGAAGCACGCTCGCGGCGGTCAGCGGTAGGGCGCAGGCCATGGGAGAAGTGGGCGGCCACCATGCGGTGCCGCGTCCGTGCGCCGACCTCAGCGGAAGCGAGGAGCATCGCCATCGAGTCCGCGCCACCGGATATGGCGAGCAACAGCCCACCGTTGCCCAACTGCCCACGGTGGCGTGCGAGCGCGCGGCGCATGGCCATGGCCACTCTCCGTGCCGCGCTGCGTGAGCCGGTGGGCGTCATTCCTCTTCCGGCTCGGGCTCCCGCCTGACGCGCACCCACCCGATGCGGACGCCCTGCATCTCCAGCACCGCGAAGTGCAGGTTCCCGAACGAGACCTCCGCTCCGACCTCAGGTATGCTGCCCAACCGCTCCAGCAGGAATCCCGCGACCGTTTCGTACTCGCCGGTGGGCAGGAGGAGCGACAACTGTTCGTTGGCCTCCGCTATGGTGAGCCTGCCGTCCAGGTATGCGGTGTACTCGTCCAGCACCTCCACCTGCGGCGCCATGCTGTCTTCGCCCCTCTCCTCTTCCACCCTGCCGACGATGGACTCGACCAGCCGTTTGAAGGTGACGAGTCCTGCGACACCGCCGAACTCGTCCGCCACCATCACGATTTGGTCCCCGTTGGAACGCATCTCGTCGAAAAGGTCGTCCAGACGCTTGGTCTCCGGGACGAAGCGGGGAGGGCGGGACTCGATCGGGGCAGCGGAGTCCGCCTCGGCGCCACCCGCCAACTGCCGGACCACGTCCTTCACGCTGACCGTTCCGACGACGTCGTCGAGCTGGTCGCGAACGACCGGGAAGCGGGTGTGGTAACTCTCGCTGTAGAGGTTCAGGAAGTCCCGGATGGTAGCTCCGGTCTTGACCGTCACAATCTCGGGTCGCGGCGTCATCAGTTCACTGACGCGCCGGTCGCCAAATTTCAGCACGCGGCGGATGATGTCGGCTTCGCCTTGCTCCACCGTGCCGGACTCGCTCCCGACATCCACCATCGCCCGGATCTCTGCTCCGGTGACGGGGCGGTTGAGCGAGCCGCCGCCGAAGAGACGGGCGATGCGTTGGCTGATCCATTGGAGGATGAGGGAGACCGGCTTGAGCCCCCAGCCGATGCCTTGAATCACAGGGGCTACCAGGATGGCAACGCGCTCCGCATGCCGTGCCGCCACCGTCTTGGGGATGGTCTCGCCGAAGATCAACAGCACGACGGTAACGACCGCCGTGGCGACGGCAACAGCCAGGTTCTCGTCGACGATGAGGAGCAGCGCGATGCTCGTGGCGATGGCCGCCGCGCCGGTGTTCACGAGGTTGTTCCCGAGCAGGATGGGCGGCAACAGGCTCTCCGGGTGCTCGATCATGCGCTCGACGCGTGCTGCGCCGGCGGTCCCGGTGCTCACCAGGTGCCGCAGGCGCAACCGCTGCACGGAGAGCAGCGCCGCCTCCGAACCGGAAAAGAATGCCGAGAGAAAAAGAAACACCGCCAGCAGCATCATGCTGGCGGCGCTAACGTCGCTCCACATCGTGGGAACCTCTCTCCGGCGCGAGGTGTCCGTTCACGCACCGGTAACGATATGTCATGGCGGGGATGGTAGCATAAGATGAGGCGCACGGCGCCGCTGCTGAAATGCTCATCCTCGGTATCGAAAGTTCCTGCGACGAAACCGCTGCCGCCGTCGTTGAAGACGGGCGGCGAGTCCTGTCGGACACGGTATCTTCGCAGGTGGCGCTGCACGCGCGCTACGGGGGCGTCGTGCCGGAGGTGGCTTCGCGACAGCACCTGCTCCAGATCGTGCCGGTGATCGAGGGCGCGCTGAGCGAAGCAGAGGTGAGCCTGGACGACATCTCTGCAGTCGCCGTGACGTATGGGCCCGGCCTCGCGGGTGCGCTCATGGTGGGCGTGAACGCGGCGAAGGCGCTCGCATTCGCTCGCTCGTTGCCGCTCGTGGGCGTCCACCATCTGGAAGGACACACCTACGCCGCATGGCTGGAGTTCGACGACCCGGCGACCGACCCGGGCTTTCCGCTCATCGTGCTCATCGCCTCCGGCGCACACACAGACCTCATACTCATGCGCGGTCACGGCGACTACGAACTGCTGGGCCGTACGCGCGACGACGCCTCCGGCGAGGCGTTCGACAAGGCGGCGCGGCTCCTGGGCCTCGGTTTCCCCGGCGGCCCCGTGGTCCAGCGCACCGCGGAGGGCGTGACGCCGAGTTTCCAATTGCCCCGCGCATGGCTCAGGGGCACGCTCGATTTCAGCTTCTCCGGCCTGAAGACGGCACTGCTGCACAAGGCGCAGGAGCTGGGCGTCTACCCTGCGCCGGAGGAGGGTGCGGACCCGGAGACCGTCGCCGAACTCGCGGCGGCGTTCCAGGAATCCGTGGTGGACGTCATTTCAGCGAAGGCTGCGGAGGCGGTGCGGATGTACGGCGCGAGGGGGCTCGTTCTTGGCGGTGGTGTCTCCGCGAACGGCCCGCTGCGACAGGCGTGCCGTGAGCGCTCCCCGGTGCCCGTACTCATCCCCGCGCCGCGCCTCTGCACGGACAACGGCTCCATGATCGCCGCCGCAGGCTACTACCGTCACATCAGGGGGGCATCGCACGGACTCGACCTCGACGTCGCGCCGAGCCTTGCCCTGGCATGAAGGATCGAACGCATGTACGTCGGACGCATCGTCGCAGCGGGCAGGACGAAGAGCGGCTATAACGCCGTCGCCTACCGCGTCTCGAGTCGCTCCTTTCCCAACCGCATGGCCGTAGATCGCGAGGGTACGATGGTCATCGTCCCCCGGCCCGGTTTCGAGGGCGACCTCCAGCAGAGCCCCTATATCTCTTACAACGCGCTCCGCCTGGCGGGCGACTGGGCTATCGCCACGAACGGCTCCCACACCGACCCCATCACCGAGAAGGTGAACGCGGGCCTGCCGATGCGCGACGCCATGGCCCTGACGCTGCTGGCGATGGACTACGAGCACGACGCCTACGACACGCCCCGCATCGCCGCCGCCGTGCCGCTCCGCGGCGACACGGGCTGGATGGCCGTCGTCCGCCGCGACGGGCTGATCGTGCGCGAGGTGGCGTTGGAGGACGGCGTCGCCCGCTATGTCGCCACCTACGAGACGAACGACGTGCGGGACGAACAGTCGAGCGATTTCGACGCGTCCACGGCGGCGGAAGCAGCGCTCTTCACCGTGAAGGGCGGAGCCTTCGCGGAGTTCGAGAAGCCGGTTACGAGCGTCGCCGCCCTCGCAAACGACGCGGGCTTCGCCCTCGGCGTCCACGTCGTGGAGTAGGGGCGCCCTAGAGAAGCCGCCGCAGCCTGGGGTTCGGTGGGAGCGGCTCCGTCTCCTGCGGCACTTCCCGGTCGCTGATGGTGCGGATGTTGGGCAGGAACGTCACCGGCGCGGCGGACGCGATGTAGCTCACGTCGTGGAACACGTCTACCGGGGCCCCCTCGTCCAGCAACTGCTTGATGCGGTCCGGGGGGAGCCGTCCGCTGAGTCCGCTGCCCACCTTCCGCGCGACCATGCTGTCCAGCTTCTCCCGCACGCGCTGTACGTCCTCCGCGGTGACAGGCCTCCCGCCCGCCGTACGCGCAAGGCGGACGCTGTCCAGGTTGGGTCCGGAGGCCCGCGCAAGCTCCTCCACCTGCGTCACCAGGTCCTTCCTCGGATCCACGTAGGCGATGCGCTGCACGTCCGGCGCCACAGCCTTGTCGAACGCCAGCATCGCCCGCACGGCGGTCCCCATCAGCTGCACGAGCGCACCGGAGACCGTGGCAACGGGCGCCGTTCCCGCGAGTTGGGCCCCCAGCACCGTGGAACCGGAGACGCACCCCCCTACGACGGCGGCGTAGTCCATGACCGCGGCGACCGATGGATGCACGTTGTGTGCGCCCAGCGAAACGACGGGGACGCCATTCGCAGTTTTCACGAGGTCGCGGGCGGCGGTTGCCCATCCGGTCTGGTGCGCGAGCACCCCGCAGATGGCTGTCTCGTACAGTCCGAACGATGAGTAGGGGGCCTTGATCTCCAGGCAGACTTCGTTCTGCCCGATGTGCGAGCCTTCCTCGACGGCCCACAGCTCGCGGTTACCCTCGGACGTCACCTTGCCGATGAGCGCCTTCACCTCCAGCGAGCCGCTGATCACCGCCTCGCGGCTGGCGGAGAACTGCATGGAGACAGTGGGGTTCAGCCCTTCGTTGCGAAGGATGCGCTGCGTCCGGTGCAGGTAAACGTCGGCAGTATCGCCGGTGATTACCGACGGGCGTACTTCGAATGTGGGGTTGCGCATCTGCATGATGCAGACCCGGGCGAGAGGGCGTGTAGATGCTATGCCGCCCGGAACAGGGTATCAATACGTGGCCGCTCCCGATTCGCGCGGCTGTGCGCTATGGCGCATGGACGTCCGGGAGCCCCCCGAACCGCAATCGCGCGAGGCCGCGCAGATCGTCCAGCGCCGTTTTGACCACCTTCACCCGCGTGTCCGGGTCTTCCTCCCACGCGACCGGGATCTCCCTCCAGCGGAAGCCGCGCTTCTCCGCGATGACCAGAAGCTCCGTGTCGAAGAACCAGACGTTGTCCTCTATGTGCGGCAGGAGCGCGTCCGCGGCTGGGCGGCTCATCGCCTTGAAGCCGCACTGCGCGTCACGGAAGTGTGTGCCCATGCTCAGCCGGATGATGCGGTTGTATGCGCGGGAGATGAACTCGCGCTTGAACGACCGTTCCGTCTGCGACTCCCGCGAGAGCCGCGAGCCCCACGCCAGGTGGCAGCCCTCGTCCGTGATCGCGGCGATGAGCGGCGGGAACGCGTCCAGCCCCGTCGAGAGGTCCACGTCCATGTAGGAGACCACGTCCGCCGTGCTCTCGCGCCACGCGCGCTTGAGCGCACGTCCGCGCCCTCGCTCGTCCAGGTGGATGACGCCCACCTCGCCCGGATGCGACTCCGCGAAGGTGGTGGCGACCGCCAGCGTCGTGTCGGTGGAGCCGTTGTCGGCGATGACGATGCGCCAGTCGTGCGGGAGGTGCTCGCGCAGGAACGCGCCCAGCGCCTCGATGCAGCGTCCGAGCGAGTGCTCTTCGTTCAGCACGGGTATGACGACGTCCACAGTTGCCATCGGCTACCGCTGCTCCCTCAGTGCGCCGGCCACGACGAACGGGTCCGACGCGATCACCGGCTCGGCAAACAGCTCCATGCTGCCGATGTCGCTGGACTTGACGCTGATCGGGCCCCGGTCCACGACGCGGAGCACGCACGGGAAGTTGCTCCAGTCCTCGTTCACCGGCCGCAGGGGAGGCAGGAGGGCGACCGCGTTGAATGACTGCACCCCGAGCGCGTCGCGGAAAACCGCGAGCGTCGCGTAGAGGGCGTCCGCGGCGTCCTCGTCGAATGACGGCGCGAGGATGAGCGTCTCCTTCTCCTTCGTGGGCGTAAGGCTTGCCAGCACCCGCGCACTCCCCTGCGTCCATCCGAGCCCGAGCGCGGCGTGTACCGCCGTGAGGTCGTCGAAGTAGTCCGTGCCGTGCTCTGCGCGGTACGCGGCGGCGGCGGCGCGGAGCGACTCGATCCGGGCGTAGTGGCGCTTGCGCGCCAACTGCACCTGCGCGTGCCCGTGCACGATGGAGCCTCCCGCGCGCCAGAGGCAGTTCCAGAGGAAGAAGGGGTAGACAGCGTCCGGGTCGGCCTCGTTGGCGGCGGCGAACCACCGGTCCGCGAGTGCCAGGCATCCGCGGACGGAAGCCCGGTCGAACCGCAACGGGTCTGCCTCCTCGAAGACGAGCAGGCTGTGGTGCGCGTCGTACTTGGCTACGTTCGCGGCTGTCAGTGCTGCGTTGTTGCGGAGGCGTCCGAACAGGTCCTCCGGCGTCGACTCCTCAGGGTGTGCCCACGGGTCGTTCGCCAGCTCGCCGGCGATGTCTCCTGACGACGCACTGCCCCGCACCGGGCGACGGGCGCGCAATTCGTTGAAGATGGAGCCTTCGCCCGTGACGAGGTTCGAGACGCGCACGATGCGCTGGGACTCCACCGCCGCCACGCTGCCGAACGTGCGCTCCACCCAGGGCGCCATCGTCGACGGGACACGCATGCGGCCTTCGCTCTCCGTGACGTCGTAGATACGGCGGAAGCGCGCGGCGGCGTCCGGTGTGAGGTGCTGCACCTGCTCGCGCAGGTTCAGGATGGACGGGGACAGCGAGGCTGCGGTCAAAGCGGTGTGTCTGCGGTATCCGTGAGCGGGAGCGTGCGTTCCAGCGACAGTTTGTCTAACTGCAATTGTACGGGGATGGGGTACCGGCCGGTGAAGCAGGCGTCGCAGAACCCCTTGCCGGACGGGTCGCCGCTGACCGACTCGTGCAGCTGATCGACGGTCAGATATCCCAGCGAGTCCGCGCCGATCTCCCTGCATATGTCCGGGATGGACCTGCCGGACGCGATGAACTCGGCCTTCGTTGCCATGTCCACGCCGAAGAAGCACGGGTCGATGATGGGCGGCGCGCAGACGCGCACGTGCACTTCTCTCGCGCCCGCCTTGCGGAGGAGTGCGACGATGCGCGGCGTGGTCGTGCCCCGGACGATGCTGTCGTCCACCACCACCACGCTCTTGCCGCTCAACACCTCAGGCAAGGGGTTGAACTTGTTCCGCACGCCCAACTCCCGGAACCGCTGGTCCGGCTCTATGAACGTGCGCCCCATGTAGCGGTTCTTGATGAGGCCGTAGCTGAACGGGATGCCGGACTCCTGCGCGTAGCCGATGGCTGCGGAGTTGGCCGACTCCGGCACGGGAATGACGATGTCCGCGTCCGCCGGGTGCGCCCTGGCGAGCATCTGGCCCATGCGGGTGCGGGAGACGTGAGTGAGGCGTCCGTCCAGTATCGAGTCCGGGCGCGCGAAGTAGATGTGCTCGAAGATGCAGTGCGCCTTGCGAGCTTCCGGGACCTGCGAGGGGATGCTCCGCAAACCGCTGCGGTTGATGACGACCGTCTCGCCCGGCTCGACCTCACGCACGAACTGTGCACCGACGTGGTCCAGCGCGCAGCTCTCGGAGGCGAGGATCCAGCCGCTCTGCTCGATGCGGCCGACGCACAGCGGGCGCACGCCGAGCGGGTCGCGGATGCCGAGCAGCGTGTCGGCGGTGCAGACCACGAGCGAGTACGCGCCCTTGACCGAGCGCATGAGGTGGTCCGTCTTCTCTTCCCAGGAGTCGCCGGGCGCCCATGCCAACAGGTGCGTGATGACCTCTGAGTCCGTGCCGGTCGTGCAGGTGACGCCCCAGTCGTCCAGCAGTCGCTGGCGTAGCTCGGCCGCGTTGATGGCGTTGCCGTTGTGGGCGAGCGCCAACTCGACGCGCGGGCCCTTGGAGACGATGGGCTGCGCGTTCAGCGGGCTGCTGGAGCCAGTGGTGGAGTAGCGCGTGTGCCCGATGGCTATGTGGCCGGGCAGGCGTTGCAGGTCCTCCTGCCGGAAGACGTTGGAGACGAGCCCCTGGTTGGTGAAGTTGCGGAGCGTCCGCCCGTCCGCCGCGGCGATGCCCGCGCTCTCCTGCCCCCGGTGCTGCAGGGCGAACAGACCGTAGAAGGCCACCTGTGCAGCTTCGTCGCCGGTCGATCCGGGAAGGTATGCGCCAATCACCCCGCAGGCTTCGCGGGGAGCGTCTGACTCAACGTCAGGCAGCCAACGGCCTATCGCCAAGAGAGCCTCGCTCCGTGGGGTGGGGACCGGGTCAACTGATGTTAGGCGTTCCATGGCCAACAAGCAACCCCCACTCTGACCAGCTTAGACCAACTGCGCCCAGCAGAACCCTGGAAGAGATATAGCGTCGTACGCGTAGTCCCATAGACGAACGACAGGTCTGTCATCTATTCCTTCCGTTCATTTGACTCCGAGATTGAAGCGCTGCTAGCATGGCTCTACAACGAAAGGGCCTGTTCAGCGAAGGACATTAACCGAGTTGGAAATCGCCTTCCAGTCGAGAGAACTTCGCACGATGTGTGAAGATGAAAGTCAAGCACGACAGCAACTGGGCTGCGACATAGCTGAGGCCCTAAAGCATAGGCTGGCTGATTTACGCGCAGCTGCCTCGATAAATGACCTCGTACTTGGAAACCCGCGCATCGTAACCATCGCATGCGTCGAGCAAATCGAGGTGACTCTATTGAATGACGTATGCTTCACTTTTGGATCTAATCACCCTGATCCACCAATAACGAAGGAAGGTGCGATAGATTGGGAGAAGGTGACCCGCGTTCAAATAGTCCACATAGGAGAGAACCGATGAACGACATTCAACCGTTTCGTCCCAATTGGACTTCGGCTCCGGGGGATACTATCGCTGACATATTACACACGAAGCAGTTGTCTAGGCTTGAGCTTTCAGCAGAAGCGAGCCTTTCACTAGATGAAATTGACGACTTGCTAGACGGGAGAGTGGCAATCACATTGTCTGTCGCAAGGTCACTAAGCACGGCACTAGGAGCTTCTCCAGAATTCTGGCTGTCTCGCGACCTGCAGTATCGCCAGGCACTGATTAGGGCAAATAAGGCCGACCGTGAATGGCTCAGTGAATTACCATTGAGAGACATGATAAAATTTGGATGGATTGAATCGGCACCTTTGCCATCAGAAGAACTGTCGACATGCCTCCAATTCTTCGATGTTCGTGATGTTTCAGAATGGTGGAGGACATATGCCAAACTGAAAAATGTGGTGGCATTTCGAGCCTCTCCAACATTTGACTCTCGTCTAGGGTCTACTGCTGCGTGGCTGCGCCAAGGAGAGTTAATGGCATCACGCATTGAATGCAAGAAATGGAATGTAGAAACCTTTTACAACTCGCTATCAAGAATACGCAAGCTAACCCGACAGAAGAACCCCCAAGTATTCTTGCCAGAACTTCAATCGATATGCGCGGCTAGCGGAGTGGCTTGTGTTGTCGTCCGCTCCCCTAGGGGATGTGCGGCGAGTGGAGCGACAAGGTTCGTTGCCGATGACAAAGCCCTATTGCAGTTCAGCTTTCGTTACCTAACAGATGATCATTTCTGGTTTACATTCTTTCACGAAGCTGGCCACCTAATTGTGCACGGTGAGAATATGATATTCTCACAAACATTGCAGGACAATGGACCATGGATACTGGAAGGCATAGGTGGTTATGATCCAAAGGAAGAAGAAGCAAATGCTTTTGCAGCTTCCTACTTGATTCCAAGTAAATTCAATGAGCATTTAACAGACATGGAAACGAATAGACGAACGATCGTGAAACTTGCAACGGAGATAGGAGTGTCACCAGGTATAGTTGTGGGGCAGTTGCAACACCGGGGCCGAATTCCGTACGACCAAATGAATGGGTTAAAGAGGCGATATAGCTGGGAGCTGTAGTCACCCTCTGAAGGGTCGAAATGTGTGTGGGCTTTTTTGCCAATTGCAGAGAGCATCTTCTATTACTTGCATATCTACTTGTAGATAATCTCCAAGCTGGATGAGCACTCGTTCTGAATCTTTCCGTGTAATGTTGCTTCCGAAGAGAAGTTTGGCTCCTTGTATTGGTCCAGTGGAACCTTGGATATAGGCAGAGTCCGCCTCAATGGGCGCGAGCCCTACTTTCGCGACCATGGTCAAATAGTCGAACCGAGCGGTGCGACCGAAAGTAGTAACGGCCTTCATGCTGTTGTAGAGCAAGCGAAAGGCACTTCGGCGTTGCCCTCCTGCTTGTTGGTAAGCTTCTTGGAAGAGTTCTTGATGCGTTCGTGGTGGGGCAACCCAGCGGGCGTATGACTCAACGGCTGCACCTGTGCCATTGGAGGAATAGGCATCGAGGCTTTGGTACTTGCGGTGATTTCCGAATCCTCCAGGAGGAGGGGTTCTCCTGATCTGTGCTTGATGCTGCGCCAACCACGCTCGGAAGGCAGATGGGTCTGCGCTGACATTCTGCCAAGTCCAGTATCCTGTACCACCGAGTCGCCCGTATACGTCGCGGATGTAGCGCCAACCTCCATTGCGATGTTTTCCGAAGTGGACAAATAGAAATAGCATCCAGAAGGCCTCCTCGATGTGGCCCGTCCTACGGAAGAGCACCGCAGCTTTGATAGGATCAAACAATGTAGTATGAGGGTCTGTTCTTGCATTACTGATGGGACGCCTTTGAATAACGTCCACATAGCGAATACGACGGATGCTCTCGATGATTTGCTCTACGAAAGTGTCGAACTGTGGCAAGTCTTCAATCCCTGGCAATGCTCTATGGGTCTGATGGAATGCAGTGAGATGCCCTTTTAGGCGGTTCGCTAGTTGGTGGTCGTACGGTCTCACCAATTGCTGTCCTCCATGATGGATTGAATCCAGTTCTTGATTGCTTCAATGACGCTTGAGCTGATGCCAAAGCTGCTTTGGAGGTTGTGATTGAATCCTAACACCGTGAGCTCACGATCAAGCCGAGTACCGCCCAAACTGGTGACAACACCCCTATAGGCAACCCCCGGAACATCTCTGTGTGATTCTCTGTGTAGGGTCCATGCAGGGGCTTCTTCTCTTGTCAGGGAACAGCCAAACAGAGATTCAAATTGCCTTACAACTGATTGGCCATTGAGTATGAGGGTCGTTGCTGGAACATCCTGAAGAATCTGTCCCAGAGTATCGGTGGTGTGCTGTAGTAATGTATCTCGTTGTTTTTCGTTGAGTGTAATCCATTTAGCGGCTGTCGCATACGGGACTAGGTCTAGATGGCACGCGGAATGGAATGGGGAGTAGAAGGAGGCACCTGCTCCTGCTACCACGTCATCGAGTTTCTTGAACCAGGCATTGTAGGGATTGCCGTGAAAATAGGATTGGCAAGCATTCATTATCATTTCGAGATCACGCGTGTCGACTTCCGCCCATTCAGTTAGGCCAAGGGAAGTGAGAGTTGGAAAGCGACGCTCCCAACCCTTGAGCTCAAGACCAGCCTTGTCCATAAACTCTCGATTGCTGGGATTTAGTCCGAGAGTTGCGACCTTAGGGTTGATTACGTCGCCGAATGCGATAACAGGACAACTCCATCTAATCACTCCAGAATCGTGAAGTGGCCCGCGGTCCAACTGGTCAATAAGACGTGCCAATATGACATAAAGATTGGAATATGTTGGGACGGAATCCAAAGGAAGGCTCGTGAAGTTTAGAGTATTCATGTCAACCTCTTTATCCTGCTATCGATGAAGGTGTTGTAATGGGGTGATGACATCTGGTTGCGAAGCTGTTTGATAGTATCGCAATCTCCTTGTTTCGAAGCTCGAAATACTAGTAATAGGCGGATTAGGTCTGCCCAGTACGGTTGTAAGGCTTGGAGTTCTTCGACTGGATAGTCATGTCCATTTCGAATTCTCTGTTCGGCGTCAATTACCTCCTGAATAGATCTACGAAAGGGTGCCGAAGGCATCGTTGGCATTGGCGAGGTTGATTGCCATCCTTCTTGTAGATATTTGTGGGCATCTTTGATGCTTTTGCGATAGAGGTGCAAACTTCCTACCATGTGCTTATAGGTGCCTAGTTCGACCTGTAGGTCATTTGCAAAGAGTTCTTGAAGCATGGTAAACGAGAATATATCGTGTGGTAAGCCCCACATAATGTCGTTTGAGCGCATATGCGTGAAAAGATGCAGACGCCCTTGTCGAATCATGAATTGGAGGGTGCATGTACAAGGAACATCATTGTGGGGTTCAGAAATATCTGCTGCGTCGAATAGTTGAATCACGGCTTGTCGAGAATCTGGCTTAGCCTTGAGTAGATCGAGGACTTGCTGGACTTGGTTGAGGCCCTTCCAGTTAAACAACCTGGGTCCGTATGCCCCATAGAGAGAATTGTCTTCTGCATAGTGGTTGTACTGAGGGAGGTAATAGGAGATGAAGGCAAGTTCACGACTCTGAGAAAGATACCACAAAAGCTCGCCAAGGCAGCTAAAGGGTTTGCCCTTCGTTTCGGTCCGACTGAGTCTAGCCCTGGGGTGAGTTAGCTCAAGTAGGATGCCATTCAATTCCTTGGCCGGGCCTTTGGTGGGCTCGATGTCAATGCCTTCAGAGAAGGTCTGCGTAATGACGGCACGCATCAAGTCATCAAGGGTTTGGGCTTGGATGTGGGAGTCAGCAATCAGCATAGGGTTCATCTGCGGTCATTGGCGAGCCAAGTGGCTACAGGCCCGCCAGCACCTCGGCGGTAGGGCGCACCGAGCACCACTCAGCGAGAGAGTCGAGGCCGGGCGAGTCGGGCGGGTACGTGGCGTCCGCGATCACGGTGATGTCGTAGCCCAACGCGACACCGTCCAGGGCCGTCGCCCACACGCAGCCGGTCACGGCGCCGCCGGTCATGATGAGCCGCTGGGCGTTGAGGTTGCGCAGGATGCGGTGCAGAGGCGTGTAGCCGAAGCCGCTGCCGCCCTTCTTCTCGACGATGTAGTCGTCCCCTTCCGGGGTCAGCTCGTCCACCATCTCGGCGCCCCACGTGCCGTAGGCGCAGTGCGTCACGCCCGGCGGCAGCGTGCGCGCGCGCCGGTGCGTCCTGCTGTGCACGTCGTCCGAGTTGTCCTGGCGGCGGACCACGCGTACGTAGATGACCGGCCAGCCGCGCTCGCGCATCGCAGCGCTCAACTGCTGCGTGTTCTCCACGACGTTCACGCGCTTCTCCTCCGGCATCGGGTCGCTGAGGCCGTAGAGGACGTGCGGGCGCTCCGCGTTCATGAAGTCGTTCTGCATGTCCACGAGCACCATCGCGTAGTCCGGGCCTGGCCGCGCGGGCTCTGGCTCGGCGGACGCGGAGGCGAACACGTCGGCGAGCGAAACGACCTCGGCCTGCTTGCGCGGCGCGTGCGGTTCGGCGGCGTCAGGCGGGTAGAGGGCGTCCTCCACGACGAACTGCTCGTAGCCCAGCCGACCGCCGGTGCGCGCGGTCTCGGCGATCGTGTCCGTCACGCCGCCTCCCGCGACTATGCACTGGGTGACGCCCAGGTTCGTGAGCAGCCGGTCCAGGTGGGTGTTGTCGTAGGCGCTGTGCCCCTTCTTGGTTACGACGTAGTCGTCCGGCGCGGCCTCCATTCCGTCCATGAGCCCCGCGCCCCAGGAGCCCTCGATGAAGAACGGGCCGACCTCCGCCCGGCGGCGCTCCAGCCAGACCGGCGCGTAGGCGGCATCGGCGAAGTCCGCGCGCAGGCCGGTCTTCACCCATACGATGGGCCTCCCCGCCTCACGCATGAGGTCGATCAGGCGTCCCCACGCGTCGAGGAGGCGGGATGCCTCCGCTGCGCCGGGCGCCTGTCCCGCCCGCCCCAGAGCTCCGTCCGGGTGGAGCGCGTCCCGTTGAACGTCTATCAGCAACAGCGCCGCACGGTCCAGAACGAGTTGCATCGCCGCACCTCCTCGCGCCTCAGGATGCCGGGGCCATCATAGGCGCGCAGCCGCACGCGCTCAAGGGCAGTTGAACGTTCCCCCCTGGAAGGGGAGGGGACCCGGCGCGCGCGCCTACCCCTTCGGCGCCGGACCGATGACGCGGTATTTCCGGTCGGCGGTGCGCTCCGCGACCGGCAGCACCTCCACGACCACTCGCGAGAGGCCGACAACCTCGCCGTCCGAGTCGAAGCTGTAATCGGTGCCTATGGCGCCGCTCCACGTGATGCCGTACAGGCAGTCGCGGAAGCCGTCCGCGTCCTGGTCGTCGCCGGTCTGCCTGAGGCACTCGGCCGAGATGTAGATGTCGTCGTAGGCGGAGCCCAGGTGCCAGGGCAGCGTCACGTAGTCGTAACGTTCGCGGAAGTTGGCCAGTACCTCCTGCGCCTTCTCGTTGTCCGGGTCCAGGTCTGCGGTGATGGCTTTCACGCCGGTCGCCGCGGCGCCCGCGACGTCGAGCGCGGTTGTCCCCATGGACACGGTCTCCGCGTAGATCGGCCCCTCGTAGCCCAGCTCTCGCGCCTGCTTCATGATGGTGCCCGCGGAGAATTCCGACTGGGGGGATATGTGGAGCGCGTCCGGCTCGGCCTCGAACAGCTTGGTCAGCGGGGTCCTGAAGTCGGCGACGTCGGACCCGTATGCCTCCGCCGCCACGACCCGTCCGCCGCGGTCCTCGAACTGCTCGACCGTGGTGCGCCGCACGCCCTCGGCGTAGTCGGTGGTCTCGGTGATGGTGGCGAGCGTTCGTATCCCGTCCGCCCAGAGGGTGTTGCCCGTGGCGATGCCGACCTCGATGTCGCTGATCTGCGTGCGGAATATGTAGTCGCCCGCTTTGGCGATGTCCGGGTTGCTCGCCAGCCCGGAGAACAGGATGACGCCGTCGGCCTCCGCCAGCGGCGCAACGCCGAGCATGGCTGCGCTGCAGGAGGTGCCCAGGATGATCTTCACGCCGTCCACGTCGGTGAGCTTGTGATACGCAGCGATGGCGTCCGCGGCGCTGCACTTGGAGTCCTCGATGGCGAACTCGAGCATGCGCCCGTCGATGCCGCCTGCGGCGTTGATCTCGTCCGCGGCCATCTGCTTGGACTGGTTCGCGACCGTGCCGTACGTCTCGCCCGGGCCGGTCAGCGACTCCATCACGCCGATCGTGAACGGCTCATCCTGGCCGTCGTCGCCATCGCATCCGACGGCTACCAGTGCGATGAGGGGCAGCAGGCTGAGAACGAGAAGCCATGTGTACAAAGGTCGGCTCAAGAGACAACCCTCCTTCGGAATCTCCGCTTATGGGCGTGGCTGCGAGTGTAGCATGCAGCCTGGGCCCTCCCTGCTGTGCCTCCTGTTGACTCGCTGTGAGTCTCTCTGCGCGGCAGGTGGTTCACGCGTGGGCGTGCTTCCTGCTAGAATGTTTCTTCGTTGCGCCGTGCGCTTCACCTGTGCGCGGCGCGTCGTGTGAGACGCGGGCGGGCACACACCCCGCCGCCGCGCTCCCCGCAAGACCGAAGTGACAGACATGCTGCGTCAACTGCGCTGGAAATCGCTCCTCGCCATCATCGTTATCGTTGGGATCGCCGCCGCGGCGCTCTCCGTGCCGGACTACCGGATCCCGGGCATCGGCGCGCGGGGCTCGCAGGACATCCTCGGCCTGCGGCTGGGGCTGGACCTCGCAGGCGGAACGCAGTTCATCTACCAGGCCGGAGTGGAAGGCGAAGTCCCGACCGCAGAGCAGATGCAGGGGCTTGTCGGCACCATCACGCGTCGCATCGACCGACTCGGCGTGGCCGAGCCGTCCATCCAGCAGCTCGGCGATGACCGGCTGCTCATCCAGCTACCCGGCGTAGAGGATACCCAGCAGGCGCGGGACCTCATCGGGCAGACCGCACAGTTGGAGATCGTCGAGCGCATCTGTGAGGACGCCACCTGTTCCGTGTTCGAGGACCGCCCGAGCGGGCTTACCGGCGCGGACATGGCCCGCGCGTTCCCGAGCCAGGACCAGACAACGGGCCAGTCCGTGCTGAGTTTCGAACTGAACCGGGACGCGGCGCAGCAGTTCGCAGTGATGACGCAGCGCATCTTCGACACGAACGCCACGGACAGCCCGGACCAGCTCTCGTTCGTGCTGGACGGCGAGGCTCTCGTGGCGGCGGGCGTACGCAGCCCCATCCTTGCCGGCGTGGGCATCATCGAGGGCCGGTTCACAGCGGAAGAGGTGCGGAGGCTCGCGATCCAGGTCGAGTCCGGACGCCTGCCGGTGGACATCGAGGAGATATCGTCGAGCGTGGTGGCGGGGGCGCTGGGCGCGCAGTCGCTGGAGGAAGCGCTTATCGCCGCGGGCGTAGGACTGCTGCTCGTGCTCTTCTTCATGGCGGCCTACTACCGGGTATCCGGGCTCGTCGCCGGGATGGCCCTCGTTTGCTACATCCTCATCGTGCTCGCAATCTTCAAACTGGTCCCGGTCACGCTCACGCTGGCCGGACTGGCGGGCTTCATCCTCTCGCTCGGTATGGCGGTGGATGCCAACATCCTCATCTTCGAGCGGTTGAAGGAGGAGTTGCAGGTAGGCCGCACTGTGCAGCTTGCCATGCAGATCGGATTCAACCGCGCGTGGCCGTCCATCCGCGACGGCAACATCTCCACCATCCTCATCGCACTCGTGCTCTTCTTCTTCGGGAGCGGGTCCGCCAACTCGGCGGTGACCGGCTTCGCGGTCTCGCTGCTCATCGGCGTGCTTACCAGCATGTTCACCGCCATATTCATCAGCCGGAACCTGCTGGGCATCGCGGCAGCGACGTGGCTGCGGCGCTCGGCGCGGCTGTTCACTCCGGATGCAGGCAGGCGCGACCGCGCCGCGCAGGCGGGAGGGAGCGGCTGATGCGCGTAGCCAACTACCGCAAGCTCTTCTTCGGCGTCTCCGCCGTGCTCTTGCTCCTCTCCGTGGCATCGCTCATCGCGTTCCGCCTGAACCCGGGCATCGACTTCACCGGCGGGGCGGCCATCACCGCCGTCTACGAGACGCAGGTCTCCTCCTCGCAGGTCTCGGTCGCACTGGCCCGCGTGGACCAGCCGGACGCCATCGTGCAGGGCTCGGATGGCAACACCTTCTTCATTCGCCTCGGCATCCTCGAGTTGGACGAGCGCGACGCCGCAGGGAACGTCGTGCGCCGCGGCGAGGAGTCCCGTGTGCGGGATGCGCTCGCGGAGGTCGGCCCCGTAGAGATCGGCTCGTTCGACACGGTCTCCGGCATCATCGGCGCGGAGAACGTGCGTAACGCCACCATCGCCGTCATCGTGGCCTCGCTCGTCATCCTGATCTACGTGACGTGGGCGTTCCGCCGGGTGCCGTCGCCGTTCCGATACGGCGTCGCCGCCGTGATTGCGCTCGTGCACGACGTCTTCATCGTGCTGGGCGTCTTCTCGGTGCTCGGCGAGACGATCAACCTCGAAGTCAACGCCATGTTCATCACCGGCGTGCTCACGACTATCGGCTACAGCGTCAACGACACCATCGTCGTGTTCGACCGGCTGCGAGAGAACGTTGCTCGCCATGCGGGCGCCAGTACCCGCGATCTCGTGAACCTGAGCATCCGAGAGACGATAGCCCGCTCGCTCAACACGTCGATCACGCTGATCGTCGTCGTCGTTGCGCTGCTCCTCTTCGCCGGGCCGTCGATAAGCCCGCTGCTTTACGTGCTGCTCGCAGGCGTCACCGTGGGGACGTACAGCTCCATCTTCATAGCGAGCCTCTTCCTCGTCTCCTGGGACGAAGGCGAGATAGGCCGCTTCTGGCGCCGGGTACGCTTCAGGCGCGCCGCCGCGTAGCGCACCTACGCCCGCAGCACCAACCGCCCCACTACCTCGCGCCGCTTGACCGCGCCGTAGGCCCGCTGCACCGCCGCCGCCGAGAGCGGCAGTTCCTCGTGCACGAGCGGCGTCAGCTGTCCGCCCGTGACCAGCGACAACGCGCGCTGCACGTGCCGAGGCTCGACGCCCAGGCTTCCCACGAGCGTCAGTTCACGAAAGACCGCCTCGGCGGGAGAGAAAGTGGCCGCCTCCGGCGACGTCTGCCCGACGAGCGCGATGCGGCCGCCGCGCCGCATCGCCGTGACGAGGCGCCCCACCGATGCTCCCGTCGAATCGACCGCGGCGTCCGCGCCCGCGTCCCCCGTCAGCGCGGCGACGACCTCCTCCCACGGCTCGTTGTCGAGCAGGACTGCGTCGAGCCACTGCTCGCTCTCCAATCGCCGCGCCTTCCCCGGTGAACCGGTTATGCCGATGACGCTTGCGCCGAGCGCGTGCGCGGCCTGCGCCGCGTGCGCCCCGACGCCCCCGCTGACGCCGGTGACCACCAGCGTCCCGCCCCCTGTGACGCCGCAAGCATCGAGCGCCTTGAGCGCGACGCCGATCGGCGAGGCGAGCAGCGCCCCGCCCGTCGCGGCGGTGCCCTGCGGGAGCGGCAAGAGGGACTCCGCGGGCACGGTGAGCAGCTCCGCGAAACCGCCGTCCCGTCGGTGGCCGAGGTCGCCGGGCAGTGCGACGGCCTCCGTGCCGACGAGGCTTGCGGGGACTCCGTCGCCGACGCCGCAGACGACTCCGGCAACCTCGTGGCCGAGGACGCGCGGCAGTGTCACGCCGCGCCGGAGCGTGCCCTCCATGATGAGCGCGTCGTGGTGGGAGAAGCCGCACGCCGTCACGCGCAGCAGCGCCTCGCCGGGCGCGGGCTGCGGGTCGGGCAGCGTGGCGTCCCGCAGGTGCGGCTCCGGCCCTGCGGCGTCCAGGACGACAGCTTTCATGCGGACGATTCTAATGCGCTCCGGCGCAGGAGCGCGTTCGGTGACTGCTTGGCAGCGGGTGTACGATGTGCGCGTACAGGAGGCGCACCATGCACGTGGACGACTTCATCGAGGAACTCTGGATGTATGCGCACAGCTTCCCCATGCGGGAGCACCCGTGGTTCCGCGGCATCGCGGAGCACTGGTGGACGCGAGAGCAGATCATCGCGGGCGAGGTGCAGCACTACCTGCGCGTGCGCGAGAACCCGGTCTACTTCGGCTACATCGCGGCGCACGCAGCCGAGGAGCGCCTCCCCGGCCTCACCGAGGCCGTCCTGGAGGATTACATGGAGGAGCTCTCCGGCGACCGCAGCCACGTCGACATCATGTTCCAGTTCCTGGAAGAGGGCGGTGTAGCGCGCGAAGACGCCGACAACGCGCAGCCGACGCCCGGAACGCTCGCGGCGATAGAGATGATCCTCGGCCACTGCCAGCGGCGCTCGGCGCTGGAGGGCGTCGCGATGCTGGCGTTCGTGGAGAGCCAGCACGGCGGGCCGGACGGCGCGGCAGCGTCCGCCTACCCGGCGCTCGTCGGTCACTACGGGTTCTCGGAATGGGCCGCGGAGACCTACCGCATCCACGCGGAGCAGGACGTGGGGCACGGTCAGAGCCAGATCGACGTGATCAGGCGTTACGCGACCACCGACGAGATGCAGGGGAAGATAAGGCGGGCGGTCCGGCTCGGTCTGACGGCGTGGAACCTCGAGTACGATGGCCACGTTCAGGCGATGACCGGCCTCCGGGACCACTGGGACGGCGGCCATCCGCTCGTCCACACCAACCCGCCGATGCGCGTCCCCCAGTTGGGCTAGTCGCACGTTGTGACGACATTCTTCAGGACCGCCCCGGACGGGTGGGAAGGACCGCGCGGCCCTGAAACGCGGCCCGGACACATGGAACGAACACGGGAAGAGGCATCCTGCGTGGCTTCATGAGGGACAAACAGCTCGACGCCGCAAGCTTCTTCGGGCGGGTCGCCACGCTGGTGCTCCTGGGCCTGTTTGTGGAGCGCGCCGCAACCGCCTACTTCGGCGCGGCATGGGGCGCGGCAATCACGATAGGCGTGATGCTTGTTGTCCTGGCGGGAATCGTGCTTTGGGACCGGCGGAAGCGCAAGCGGTAGGCGGTCAAGCCGCCGCCAGGATGGCGTATCGACTACACCTAGAACGGAAATTCCGCGGGCAGCGCTGACCGGAGCTCGGCGTACTCAGCGTCGCCGGCGTACTCGTTGGCGATGCTCTCGAGGCGCTCCACGAGCTCCTCGACCGGCATCCGGAACACGCTCGAGACCATACCCGTGGTCTCCTCGAAGTCTCCCCTTCAGTTCCGGTATCAGCCGCGCATCCGCTCCATGAGATAGCGGTCTTCCTCGCGCATGGCGCTATTGTAACCGCATCCGGAGGATGCGGCAGTGGGGCTCGGTCCCTGTCCCCGAAAGGAGCCCTTGCGTAACTGCCTTCAGCGCAGCGCGGTCCTTCTCGCTCGCCCGCCCGAACGCTTGTGGGCAACACCCCCACCGCCCCCGGCAGCGGGGGTTCCCCCTCTGCACTCCCCCATCAGGCAGGTTGCTCCGTGGTTCGACAGGTTCCCCACGCGATACTGATTTCATAAACCGACGCCCCAACCCAACCTCCGCCACGTCCGCTCCCCCTATGGGACTATCCTCCGGTGTCGGGACCGCGTAGTGGTTCGTAGCACGCCCCGGACGCACCACGATCTCCTTCACGAACGTCCGCAGGAATGCCTTCGTCTCCGCCAGCCCGCTCTCCAGCAGCCACTCGCCCA
>JAPOOH010000330.1 GCA_026713505.1 Chloroflexota bacterium
GTACCGGCGCTGGGCGTCCTTCACGACCTTCGGGGCGTCCCTGTCGACGGGGTACTGGCGCCAGGACTCGGTGACGCCGACGCCGTGCGGGTGCCAGATGAGGATGCGGTGCGGCTGGATGTTGACGTTGGGCCACACGAGGGCGGTGCCGCCGTTGCCGGCGTGGAGGTAGGTGTCCTTGTAGCGCGCCTGCTTCTTCTTCCGCTGCTCGCGGTAATAGGCATCGACCTCGGGAGGCTCGGTCTGCCAGGTGTCCATGTACTCCGCAGTGCCGGGCTGCTCGTACATCGAGTTGTGCCCGCCATGGCCGAGCTCCGGCAACTGCATCTCGAAGGAGGGGGACGGGAAGGGGGCCCTCATGCCGCTGCGGCTGCCGCCCTGGAGGTCTCCCTGCGGGCCGATGGCGGCGACGTTGACGGAGCGGTGGGTCATCGCGCCGTGGGCGCTGTCGCCGTCGAAGGAGAAGCCGGGGAACTTCCAGTTGGTGGGGATGTACCACTTGGTGGCAGGGTTGAAGAGTTCGACGCCGTTGTCCTCGCCGCCGGAGCTCTCGAAACACCACTTGACGGTGGGGGCGTAGACGCCGAGGTAGTCCTCGAACGACGGGGCCTTGGGGTCCCACGTCGCCCAGAGGGAGCCGTAGTAGTTGGAGAGCTGGGCGACCTCGTGCAGGCCCCACTTGCTCTTATCCAACTCCTCGTGGAACGCCTGCTTGAAATGAGGAACGCCGACGAGACGCCCGTCGGTGTCGTAGGACCAGCCGTGGAAGGGGCAGGTGAAGACGAGGGTGTTGCCGTCGTCGTAGCGGCAGACCTTCATGCCGCGGTGGCGGCAAGTGTTGAGGAACGCATGGATAACGTTCTTCCTGTCGCGGACGACGATGATCTCTTCTTCGCCCATGCGGGAGATGACGAAGTCGCCGGGGTTGGGGACCTGGCTCTCGTGTCCGAGGAAGAGCCACGCGCGGGCGAAGATCTGCTCCAGCTCCTGCTGGTAGATCGCGGCGTTGACGTAGATCTCCCTTGCGATGAGCCCCTCGTCGAGGTTCACCAGGCTGCGAAGCGACCGGTCACCGCGTGAACTGATGATCGAGACCATTGCAGTCCTCCTGCGCCGCGCTCGTTCCCACGAGGGCGCCCCTAGTTCCGATGTTGCTGGCGTTTTCCTACAGTCCGGGTGGATTGTCAATCAGACGGGGGGCGGGTGCAAGTTGGCTGTCCACGCTCCACCACGCGCTGTTGCGCGTTCGACCAGGCCGGGCCCCCACAAGGGGTGCCCCTACATCAGGCAGCGCGGTCCTTCCCACCCACCCGCCCGAACGCCTGCGGGGGACACCCCCGCACCCCCGGCAGAGGGGCACTGCCCCTCTGCACTCCCGTTGTTCGCAGGTTGCGCCGTGGTCCGACAGGCTCACGATGAACCGTATGAGAGTCATGCAAGGGTCTCCCTGCGGGGAGAGGGGACCAGGCCGGGCGCCCACAAGAGGCGCCCCTACATCAGGCAGCGCGGTCCTTCCCGGCCGGGATTTGACGGGGAGCGCGGCTGGGAGGATATTGCAGGGCAGAGCCGCATGCGCGTGCGCGCAAGGGAGCGATGGCGCACCAGGAGCGCGAGGAGGAAACCGATGACAGACGCGTGGTACATATCGTCGGACTCTCACATGAGCGAACCGCTGGACCTGTGGACGACGCGGATGGACGAGAAGTTCCGCGACCGCGCGCCGCACGTTGAGGACGAGTACAACGGCGTTCCGGGGGCGTGGTGGGTGTACGAAGGCTACCAGCCGCACGACCTCGCCGTGGGGATCGCGGGGGGCCGGAGCCGCACCGAAGATGAGAAGGTCGAGTTCATGAAGACCGGCGGTTACGCCGACGCGCGTCCCGGGGGGTGGGACCCCGCGGAGCGGCTGAAGGACATGGCCGTCGACGGCGTTGCGGCGGAGGTGCTGTACACGACGCTCGGCTTCCGGCTCTTCTGGCTGCTGGACCCGGCGCTGCAGCGGGAGTGCTTCCGCGTCTACAACGACTGGTTGGCCGAGTACTGCAGCTACGCGCCCGACCGGCTGAAGGGGCTGGCGCTGATCTCGCTGTACGACCCGAACCTCGGCGCGGAAGAGCTGGAACGGTGCGCGAAGATGGGGCTGAGCGGCGCGATGATTTGGGCGTCGCCGCCCGAGGACCAGCCGTACCACCTGGACACGTACGACGTGTTCTGGAGTAAGGCGGAGGAGCTGGGGATGCCCCTCAGCCTGCACCCGCCGACGGGGATGGAGCGTCCCCGGTACGAGTTCGGGCGCGAGAACCGAGTGCTGCGGCCCATCATCGCGGCGCACGAGGTGCAGAAGTCGCTCGCGGTCATCATCGCGTCCGGGGTGCTGGAGCGGTACCCGACGCTCAACGTGATCTCCGCGGAGTACGGCGTCGGCTGGGTGCCGTTCTGGCTGGGCCGGATCAACGGCACGGTGGGGCGCGGCTCCAGCAGGCGAGGGGGGTTCTCGACGCCGCTCAGCATGAAACCGACCGAGTACTTCGAGCGCCAGGTCTACGTTACGTACATCGACGACGAGGTGGGCATCCGTTCCCGGGGCGACATTGGCGTCGACCGCGTGATGTGGTCGTCCGACTACCCGCACGCGGCATCGACGTGGCCGAAGTCCCGCGAGTTCATCGAGCGCGACTTCGCCGGCCCGGAGGCGCAGGAGGACATGCGGAAGATCGTGCACGACAACTGCGTCGAGCTGTACGGCTTCCCGAGCTACCTGCCCGCGTAGGGCTGCGTCCCAGGGCCATCTGCCCCGCACCTACTCCAGCAGCAGGCGGTTGCGGCGGAGGATCTCAGCGAAGTGTTCGCCGTGGCTGCGGACGGCGGCGTTGCGGATGAGGCTGGCCGCTTCCCGGGGGTCGTCCGTGACGGTGATGGCGGCGAAGTCCTCGGGGTCGATCATGTTCTGGGCGACGAGCGTTTCCTCCATGAAGCCGAGCATCGGCTGCCAGAAATCCGTGCCCATGAGGACGATGGGGAAGTCCGCGATCTTGTTCGTCTGGACGAGCGTCGCGGTCTCGAACACCTCGTCGAGGGTGCCGTAGCCGCCGGGCATGACGATGAAGCCGTAGGAGTACTTGACGAGCATCACCTTGCGGACGAAGAAGTACTTGAACTCCTTGCAGGTGTCCAGGTAGGCGTTGGCATCCTCCTCCGCATCGATGCGGATGGTGCAGCCGACGCTGCGCCCGCCCGCCTCCTTCGCGCCGCGGTTCGCGGCCTCCATCACGCCGGGACCGCCGCCGGTCATGACCGTGAACCCGGCGTCCGCGAGCGCGCCGCCTACCTCCATGCCGAGGCGGTAGTAGGGGCTCCCTTCCGGCGTACGCGCGGAGCCGAAGACGGTGACGCACGGTCCGACGAAGTGCAGCGTGCGGAAGCCGCCGATCATCTCGCGGAAGACGCTGACGGCCTGCAGGAACTCGCGCCTGCGCCTGTCCGGACCACGCAGGAAGCGGGCAGCGTCCGCCGCCGTGCCGTTCCCAAGCCCGATGCGCTTGCCCAGATTCTTCACCTTGAACCGCCTGCGTGCGCCGTGCACGCCCATACCATTATCGGGCACGAGGGGCGAGCGTCCCACCGCTTCACCGGGTATGATTGGCGCATCCTCCGCCCGGCGCGCGTGTCCGGGGCGGCATCCGAGGAGCGAGAGATGAGCGAACTGGCAGGCAAGGTTGTGGCGATCACGGGCGCGGCGAGAGGGATGGGCCGCGCGTTCACGCAGGCGTTCCTGGCGGAAGGCGCCAGGGTGGTGGCGATGGACCTGTCCTGGGAGCCGACGGGCTTCTCCAGCGACAGGGACA
>JAPOOH010000331.1 GCA_026713505.1 Chloroflexota bacterium
CTAACCACGAATCGACGGAGGCGATGGCGCAGGCGGCGCTCGAGAAATGGGGGCGTATCGACGGCCTCGTGAACAACGCCGCCGTCTTCCAGCGCCCGCAGATAACACGGGGGACGGTGGAGGAGATCTCGGCGGAGGAGTGGGACCGCGTGATGGCGGTGAATGTGCGCGGACCGTTCCTCTGTTGCCGGGCAGTGCTGCCGCACATGAAGGCGCGCGGCTACGGCAAGATTGTCAACATCAGCTCCGGCACGTTCTTCTCCGGACGCTCCAGCACACAGTACGTGGCCTCCAAGGGCGCGGTGGTCGGCATGACGCGCACGCTCTCGCGGGAGGTCGGCGACTTCGGCATCACGGTGAACTCGATAGCGCCCGGCTCGACGGCTAGCGACCCGGAGCGCGACGAGTCCAACTACCAGGGCCGTGTGCCGGACCGCTCCATCAAGCGCGTCGAGCGTCCGGAGGACCTTGCTGGCGCAGGCGTCTTCCTGATGTCGTCGGACAGCGATTTCATGACCGGCCAGACGATGATCGTGGACGGCGGCGCCGCGCTGAACTGACCGTCGTCGTTCCTGCGGAGGCAGGAACCTCGCAGCCCGGCGGGGTTGGTGGAACGCGGACTTGTCATGTTGGGCGGAGCCGGAGCGGAATCCGCGCTTCAGTGCGCAACATCCTCTCGGTGTACGTTGGCCTGGTCAGAGCATCCTTAGTACAGGATCATGCGCGTGAGGCCAGCCGCTGCTCCACAGGGTCGACCGCAAGGGCCAGTCTCTCCAATGTGTAGGCACCGATCAGGGGAGGGCCCTTGCGCCATCCCTGCCGGGTCAACGCACGCCTCGTACGCGCGGCCCGTTGCGCCCGCTGCTCGCGAGCGGATACCCTGACCCGTAGGCAAGCGGCGTGACCTGCCGGTCACTCTGGGTTCCCGCTTTCGCGGGAATGACGGAATGAGGCGGGAACGACGGGGCCGGGCGGGAACAACGAACCAGGGATAAGGAGACAATCGCATGGGAGAGATCGTCTGGGCAGCAGGATCGGTGCACGCGCCGCAGTTGTTGACGAGGCCGCCGCAGGAAGACCAGGCGCAGTTGCAGGCCGGGATCGACGCGATGGGCGTGCTCGGCAGCGAGCTGGACGCCACGCAGCCGGACGTGCTCATCCTCATCGGCATAGACCACGTCGAGACGTTCTTCCCCGGCTCGGTGCCCGCGTTCGCCATCATCACCGGCGACACCGCTACCGCGGAATTCGCGGGGCACGAATACGAGGTGCCCATCCACCAGGAGATGGCGCTCGCGCTGCTGAACGGCCTCGTCGCGGAAGGGATAGACCTCGCCTACGCGCACGAGGGGCTGCTGGGCCATGCGTTCGCGACGCCGCTGGAGTACATCCACCAGGGCAGGGCCATCCCCATCGTGCCGATGTTCGTGAACGTGTACCTGCCGCCGCTGCCGACGACGCATCGCTGCATCCAGGTCGGCGAGGCTATGCGCAAGGTGTTCGACGCGAGGCCGGAGAAGGTCGCGATCCTCGCGAGCGGCGGGCTGTCGCACTACCCCGGTACATGGAAATACTTCTACCCCGAGTACGAGTTCGACCACTGGGTCATCCAGGAGCTCGAAGAGGGCAGGCCGGAGGCGCTGCTGGAGCTCAGCGGCGAGCAGTTGGACGAGGTCGGCAATACGGAGCTGCTGCCGTGGCTGATGATGCTGGGCGCCACCGGCAACCGGCGCGGCGAGTTGCTCAGCTACCAGCCAACGTCGCACCACGGCCATGGCGTTATGCGTTTCATCCCGGACCGCGGCGGCCGAGGCCAGGAGCCCCGCGACATTCCGAAGTTCGGCGGCTTCGAGTTCAAGGGCCAGGGCTACGAGTTCTACAAGTACCCGACGTTGGAGACGTACCCGCTGAACAAGGCGCTGTTCGAGTTGCGGCGCGACGAGGGCCTGCGTGCTCGCTTCGTGCGCGACATGGACGGCGTCACGGCGGAGCTGGGCGTCACCGGCGAGCAGGCGGCGGCGCTGAAGACGATGAGCACGGACGTTCTCGCGAAGGCGGGCGCGCACGGCATCCTCGCCATCACGACGACCCTCACGCTCCAGCGCTCCGCGAAAGAGGCCGGCATCGAGATTACGTCGGTGGCCTAGCAGGGCGCAGCCCTGCGCTCATGCCCATGACGAC
>JAPOOH010000332.1 GCA_026713505.1 Chloroflexota bacterium
CGTCGTCACGCACAACATGCAGCAGGCTGCGCGTGTATCGGACTGGACAGCCTTCATGACGATGGGAGAAGACAGAGCAGGCTACCTCGTAGAGGTGGGCGACACGCACCAGATATTCACCAACCCCCGGGATGAACGCACCGAGGGGTACATCACCGGCAGGTTCGGCTAACCACGCGGGAGGCGTTGCCAGGAGGACGTAATGACAAACCGACCCATGGGCAGGCACCAGCGTGCAGAGTTCGACCGGGACCTCCAGAACCTGCAGGACGAACTCCTTGCACTCGGCAGCATGGTGGAGAAAGCGACATTCCTCGCAGTCGAGGCACTCAAGACCCGTGACCTCGCGCTGTCCCAACAGGTGATCCGCGACGACGACATCATCGACAGGAAGCGCGCCGAGCTTGAGGAGCGCGCCGTAGATCTCATCGCCATCCAGCAGCCTGTGGCGTCCGACCTGCGCATGCTCATCGCCGCCCTCCACGTTTCAATGGAGTTGGAACGCATCGGCGATTACGCGGAGGGCATCGGCAAGATCAGCCTGATGATGGGCGACCAGCCCCCGATAAAGCCGCTCGTCGACATCCCGCGGATGGCCGAGAAAGCCACCGCGATGCTCCGTGCTTCGCTCGACGCGCTGGTCCAGCACGATGTCGACAAGGCCTACAAGGTGCTGGCCGACGATGACGAGGTGGACGCCCTCTACGACCAGGTCTACCGCGAACTGCTCCTGTTGATGGTGCAGGACCCCAAGGTCATCGAACGCGGCACCTACCTGCTCTGGACCGCCCACGATCTCGAACGCATCGCCGACCGCGCCACCAACATCGCCGAACAGGTCGTTTACCTCGTCACCGGCAAGCAGGTGGATCCCGGTCGCGCCTCCAGGTACTAGCCGCGCACTCCTGACGATGTCTCAGAGCAGGGAAGGGAGCGCCCCTTCCCTGCACCGCTGTTCTGGTGTGCCGCAACCGGACAGGCGTCCTCGAACGTCCGTGCGGAGGGGCTTGTCCGCGAAACTGCGGTACGCGGCCCGTCGCGCGCGCCCTCACGTGCCCCTCGGTCGACCGAGTGCTCTTCCTGCGGGGAGCGAACGCCAACCAGAGGATTGACAGAACTATGCCTAGTCCCGCGGCAAGGGCCGGCCACGGGAAGCCCCCGCTCCTGTCCTCCGTCACCGTGACCGGTAATGTGAGCGTTGTCCTCCCCGGTTCACCGTCTATGTTGATCGTGATCTCCCACTCCCCCGGCTCGCCCGGCTCCAGTACGGCGGTGTATTCGTTGGCAAGTGCGGAGGACGGCCCCGCCGCGGTTACTGGGCCAAGTCGTTCGCCCTTATGCGACGCCAGCACTACGACACGTGGGCTGAAGGGAAGCGGCCCACTTGGCGTATCGACCGCGAACACGACGGTTACCTCGAGGAAGCCGACGAGCGGTACCGCAGCCACCAGTACTTCGTAAGGGCCGCTCGTCCCCCGGTACAGCTCGATGTTTCCAACGTGCGTGCTGTGTGTCTGTACGGGGAGAACACCCAGCGTCAGCATAGTGAACACGGCGGCAACCGCCGCAAGCGCTGGCGCCGCTGCGCGACGCAGCCTGCTCTCTGCCATGGTTGACCTACTTGGCGTCCCCCAGACGAAGCACCGCGTTGAACTCTTCCTCGGTGACGGGCGTGATGGAGAACCGGTTGCCGCGCTTCAGCACCATCATCTCCGCGAGCGCGGGCTCCGCCCGCAACTCCTCCATCGTCACGATGTCCCCGAACTTCCGGTCGGCCTTGATATCCACCATGTACCAGAGGGGCCTATCGGGTGTGCTCTTCGGGTCGGGGTGATCGGAGTCCGGGTCCCACGCCGTGTCGTCCGGGTACCCTTCCCGCACGACGGTCGCCGTTCCCACGACTCCTATCGGCTTCGCACTCGAATGCCAGAACAGCACCCCGTCGCCGGGCTTGATATCGTCGCGCAGCCAGTTCCGCACCTGGAAGTTGCGGACGCCGTCCCACTCGGAGACGCCGTCGTTGACAAGGTCGTCGAATGAGTAGGTTGTCGGTTCGGACTTGAAAAGCCAGTAGCGGGCCAACGTGCCTGCCCTTCCTTTCCGGTGCACCCTCCGCCTACGCGAACTGCGGCGCGACCTCCTGTGCGAAGCGCTCCATCACCCGCCGGTCGAATGGGCGGGGGGTCATCAGGATGAAGTGGTCTATGCCGGCGTCCACCCACCGTCCGAGTTGGTCCACTATCGCGCTCGGAGAGCCGAGCAGCATGCTGTCCCGCACCTGCTCCTCCGGCGTCGCGTAGTAGGACGTCTCCTGCGTGGCCAGAGTAGCCCCTCGAGCTACCGTCGCCTCTACCTCGGACGCGTCGTCGCTCAGCTTGATCTGTATCTGCACGGAGTGGCGCATGCTGGAGAAGTCGCGGCCTGCCTCGTCGCAGGTCGCCTGCATCCGGCCCAGGTTCACCTTCACTTCTTCCAACGGAGCTATCTGGTTGTAGTCCGTGGCGTGTTTCGCCGCTATCTGCATCGTGCGGTTGCCGCGCCCCCCCACGATGATGGGCGGATGCGGCTGCTGCACCGGCTTCGGCATCTGCGGCGCCTCATTCAGCGAGTAGTACGTGCCCTGGAAGGAGGCGGGTTCCTCCGTCCAGATCGCCCTGATGACGGAGAGGGCTTCGTCCAACCGGTCGGCGCGCTCCTTGAACGGAGGGAACGGCATACCGTGCACGTCAAACTCGTGCTTCACGTTGCCGCTGCCCATGCCGAGCTCCGCCCGGCCGCCGGAGGCATGATCGATAGTATTGACCATCTTCGCCGTTATGACAGGGTGCCGGAAGTTATTGTTCACCACCAGCATCCCTAACCGGAGATTCTTCGTGTGACCGGCCATCGCGGCCATCACCGTCAGGCCTTCCAGTCGCGCCGGAGTAGGCCCGCGGCCCGGGTTGATCTGCATCAGGTGGTCCGACGGGTAGAAGCCGTGGAAACCCAGCTCGTCGCAGGTCTGGCATATCTCCAGGAAATCGTTCCACTCGAGTCCCGAGCTCCCGCCGACGCTGAACAGAACCTTGGCCATGTGCGCCCCCTCGTATGGTATCGAGTGCATTGTAACCGCTCGCAGAGCGGGACGGAGGCACTGGACGGAGCCCTGGGCTTGCCCGAAGCACACAAGCAACGGGGGCCGGACTTGTGTCCGGCCCCCGCCCTGCTTCCTATTGGGCTACCTGCCCAGTTGCCCGTTAGAGTGCCATCACCCCCACACCAGCCGTGACCAGCAGTGCGGATGCCCAGCGGGCGCGTCCCTCGCCGAACGAGGTCCGCCTGCCCAGCACGGCTCGGACGCTCATACCGGTCGCCACAACCCAGAACAACAGCAGGACCGGCCTCGTGGACATCACGGCCGAGCTCAGTGATACCGGGCCCAATTCGAACGCCGTGAGCGCCGTCAAGAATGCAATCAATATGATGGCCTGCGCCGCTCCCGTGGAGATGAGCGCCGGCCGGGAGGTCAACGCCCTGTGCAGACCGGAGGGGTTCCTCAACAACGATGTGCCCATCAGCCAGGGGATCGAGAACGTCCAAGACACCGCGTACATCTGCAGCACGGACATCTGGCCTGTCGCCGCCTTCGCCAGCACCGAGTACGTTGCCATGGCAAAGGCTGCCGCCAGGATGATCACCAGTGAACGGTTCAGCTTGATGCGCGCGCCCGGCAGCGACTGATACCACGACGCGACCATACCCCCGCCGGTCACGAGGAGCGCTGCGCCTGCCTTCAGGGGCGTGAGCGACTCACCCAGGAACAGGACCGCCATGACGAGCACGAACAGGGGGAAGGCATCCATGATGGGGACGATGCGGGAGATGTCCGCTTCCCTGCGGAACGCGCAGGCACTGAGCAGTTGGATAGCCGCGTGCGATGTTCCCGCAAAGGCCATCACAAGGACGGGCCACGAGAACCAATTCGGAGGGTCTGCAAGCAGAATAACGCCGGCGATCACCCCGTGCGGGATGCATGCGAGGGCCGAAAAGGTCACCGCCCCGTCGACATGGCGGTCCAGCACGCGCTTCTGGATCACCGAGTAAGCGGTGAAAGCCACAGCGGCAGCAAACGATAACACTACCCAATCCATCGTTCTCCCCTCTCTCTCGCTTGGGCTGTGCTATGCGCTGAGCCAAATACGGGCACGCCTGTTCGGATGAAAGCGTGCCCGGTTGGGGCGTCCGCCCCGGGACTGGAGCGGGCCGGTGAGTATGCACCCACCGGAGCCGAGGCGCCAAAGCGTTATTCTGTTCCCTCTTCGTTCTCCTCGCTGTCCGGGTTCTCTTCCACCGCCTCGGCTTGCACCAGGGCTTCGAGGTCAAGCACCTCGCGGATCCCCGCGTAGTTGACGCCCTTGTCGGATAGCTCCGCTATGCGTATCACGACACCCACGTCTACGTCCGAGTACAGCCGCGTACCTCCCTCCGTACGCTCGGGCTCTATGAGCCCTGCCGATTCGAACGCGCGAAGCCGGTGTTCCGGCACGCCTGTGAGTCTCGCGACCACGCTGATGGGGTACTTCCCCGTGTTTTCATCCGCGTCAACCACGCAGGTAATCTAACAGCGCCAGAGAGATTATGCAATACTCACTTTGAAGATTTCACCCGGTTAACATGACGATAATCTGAAAAAATGCTGACAGGTTACATCTCCAGGGCCATCAGATAGTCCAACCAGCAGGCGGTCCCGCCCACTCCTCCGCCTCGAACGGCGGAAAGCGCTGATGACACGCGGTAAACTTGGAGCATGACGACCCGTGTCCGAACAGAGCCGCGCGCGCCCGAGTTCGCGAAACGGCTCGGCGCCCTGCCCGCTCGGCCCGGCGTCTATCTGATGAAGTCCACCGGCGGAGCGGGCCTCTACGTCGGCAAGGCTGCCAGCCTCCGCAACCGCGTGCGTTCGTGCTTTCAGACGCCCCCCGGCAAGGAACTCCGGATCCAGGCGATGGTCCGCCACATCGCGGACTTCGAGTTCATCGTCACGGAATCGGTGCAGGAGGCGCTGCTGCTGGAGAACCTCCTCATCAAGCAGCACAAACCCTTCTACAACGCTCGGCTCAAGGACGACAAGACCTATCCATACATAAAGATCGACCTCGCAGAGGAGTTCCCGCAGGTCTATTTCACGCGTCGAGTGCTCGCCGACGGCGCCCGCTACTTCGGCCCGTTTGCAAGCGCCAGCTCCGTCCGCAAGACCATGGACCTGCTCAAGAAACTCTTCCCCTACCGCTCATGCACAAAGGTCATCACCGGCAACGACGAGCGCCCCTGCCTGGAGTACTTCATCCACCGCTGCGTCGGCCCCTGCGTCGGCGCCGTCGATGCGGGCGGCTACGGCGAGGTGATACGCCAGGTGCTGCGCTTCCTTGAGGGCGACTCGGAGAGTGTGGAGATGGAGTTGCGCGTGAACATGGAGCGCGCATCCGAGTCCCTCGAGTTTGAGCGTGCCGCCGCCCTGCGTGACCAGCTCCGCGCCATCGAGTCAGTATCCCAGAACCAGAAGGTCGTTTCGAACCGCAACGAAGACTCGGACGTCATCGCGCTCGCCTACGACAAGGGCGAGGCGTGGGTCGAGCTCTTCCGCGTGCGGCGGGGCAAGCTGATCGGGCGTGACCACTTCGTGATGGAGGGCGGCGAAGCAGAGGACGAGCCTGCCCTGCTGGAGCACTTCGTCCAGCAGTTCTATGAAGCGTCGACGGACATCCCCGGCGCGCTGCTCATCCAGCACGACATCGAGAACGCGGAGGTCATCGCTGACTGGCTCAGCGGCAAGCGCGGCAGGCGTGTATCGGTCTACCGCCCGCAGCGGGGCGAGAAGCGGCAGCTCGTGCAGATGGCGGCCGCCAACGCCGCTGAGGCCCTCACGCAGCGCCGCCTCCAATGGTTGCACGAGTCGGACAAGGTGCTGCAGGCGCTGGCCGAACTGCAGGAGGCGCTGAATCTGCCGGAACTGCCGCGCCGCATTGAGTGCTACGACATCTCCAACATCCAGGGCACGAACTCGGTCGGCAGCATGGTCGTCTTCGAGAATGGACGCCCGAAGAGCGCGCACTACCGCCGGTTCCAGATAAAGGGTGTAAGCGGGATAGACGACTACGCCTCCATGCAGGAGATGCTGCGCAGGCGCTTCCGCAGACTCGGCGAGCAGCGGCGCGCAGAGGCCGAAGCCGGTGCAAGCGCTCCCCTGCCCGCCACCGGGGATGCGGGGGACGAGCCCGGTGGGCCGGATGAAGGACGCGCTCTCCAGAACTCATTCGGGTACGTGCCGGGACTCGTCATCATCGACGGAGGCAAGGGGCACCTGAACGCGGCACAGCAGGTGTTCCTGGAGCTCGGGCTCACGGACATCCCCCTCTGCTCGCTGGCGAAGCGCGAGGAGGAGGTCTTCCTGCCCCACGTGCCGGAGCCCGTGCTGCTGCCCCGCCGCTCGCAGGGGCTGTACCTCGTGCAGCGTGTGCGGGACGAGGCGCACCGCTTCGCTATCACGTACCATCGACAGCGGCGCTCGCGGGCCGCGACGCGCTCCCGACTCGACGACGCGCCCGGCATCGGCCCGAAGCGCCGCCGCGAGCTGATACGCCGCTTCGGGAGTGCGGCGGGCGTCCGTACGGCGAGCGTCGAAGAGATCGCGGGCATCCGGGGCATGAGCCATGCCACGGCGGAGCAGTTGAAGGCGTTCCTTGGAGGAGACGACTCTCCTCCAACCGGGAACGCAACAGAGGAGGCGGGACGATGAGCACGGACCCGAACGACAGCAGACCGCCGGTGTGGGTGGGGCACGTCAGCATGAGCACGGCGAAGCTCGCGGAGTCCCGCGAGTTCATGCAGCAGATCGGGATGAGGCCCATGTTCAACAACGAGTCCGTCGCCATCTTCGAGCTGCGCGGCGGCACGCACCTCGTGCTAGTTGCCGATGCGGACGCCCAGCCAGGAGACGCGCCGTTCGACCTCATGGTCGAGGACGTGGACGTCACTCACGCCGACCTCGCGTCGCGCGGCCTCGCGCCCTCTCCCCTCGAGCACGGGCGCATCCACAAGTCGTTCACGGTAACGGAGCCGGGCGGCGGGCGCATCACGGTCAACTCCACGCACGTTTCTGACCTGCCCGTGTAGGCGCCTGGCCCCTTCCCCTTGATGGGAGTGGATGGGCGGGGGGAG
>JAPOOH010000333.1 GCA_026713505.1 Chloroflexota bacterium
CTCCGCGACGTCGTCGTGGCGCAGGAACGCCGACTCGACCTCGATGGTGCCGAGCCGGTGCGCCGCGATCTTGATCACCTCGTCGGCGCGGCCCGAGAACCAGACGTAGCCGTCCTCGTCAATCTCCGCCAGGTCGCCGGTGAAGTAGACGCCGTGCACGCGCTCCCAGTAGTCGTTGCCATAGCGCTCAGGGTCGCCCCACAGCGTGGGCGTCAAGTTCGGGAACGGGCGCCGCAGCACCAGGATGCCTTTCTCGCCCGGCTCGCACATCTGCCCCTCCGGCGTCATCACCGCGACGTCCATGCCCGGTAGCGGCACACCTGCGGAGCCCGGCTTCTGCGGCAGCATCGCGATGCCGTACGGGTTGCCGACGACCGGCGCGCCGGTCTCCGTCTGCCACCAGTTGTCGATGACGGGGATGCGGTCCTCCAGCACGCGCTTCTGCAGCCACTCCCACGCGGGCGGGTTCAGCACCTCGCCGGCGCAGACGATGCGGATGAGCGTGGAGAGGTCGAATCCCTTCGCGGGTTCCTCGCCGAACCGCATCAGCAGTCGGACGGCGGTGGGCGACGTGAAGACGCCCGTGATGCCGAACTCCTCGATGAGCCGCCAGAACACGTCCGGCCCCGGATAGTCGAGCGCACCCTCGTAGAGGATGGAAGTCGCGCCGAACAGCAGCGGGCCGTACACGATGTACGAGTGACCCACGGCCCAGCCGAGGTCTGAGGTCGCCCACCAGACGTCGTTGCCGTTGAGGCCGAAGCACCAGCTTCCCTGGCTGTAGACCCCGACCGGGTAGCCGCCATGCGTGTGGACGGCAAGCTTGGGCGTGGCCGTGGTGCCAGACGTGGCGAGGATGTAGGCGGGCTCGTTCGCCTCCATCGACTCGATAGCGCCGCTGTAACCCTTGCCACGCTCGATGAACTCGTCCCAGGAGAGGTCGCGTCCGGCCGTCATCGGGACATCCTCGTTGCGGAGGAGGACGACCTGGTGCTCGACGGTGTCGCAGCCGAGTTCGAGCGCGTCGTCGACGATGCCCTTGAGGTTCACCTCGCCGCCGCGCCGGTAGGCCACGTCAGCGGAAAAGACGAGCCGCGAGCCGCTGGCGCGGATGCGGTCGGCCAGTGCGGGGGCGCTGAAGCCAGCGAATACGATGGAATGGATCGCGCCGATGCGGACGGTGGCCAGCATAAGGACCACGGTTTCGAGGGCGTTCGGCATGTAGATGGTGAGGCGGTCGCCCTTGCGGAGTCCCATGCCGCGCAGGGCGGCTGCCGCCTGCTCCACGCGCCGTTGCAGTTGGGCGTAGGTGATCGTCTGCCGAACGCCGCGCTCGCTGGCGTAGATGAACGCCGCATGGCCGCCACGCCCGGAGGCGGTCTGGTGGTCCACGCACATATAGGAGAGGTTGGTCTGCGCGCCCACGAACCAGCGGAATGAGGGGTAGTCGTGCTCGAAGACCGTGTCCCACGTTTTCAGCCAGGGCAGCTCCCGCGCGGCACTGTCCCAGAACGCTTCCGCGTCCTCCAGCCCTGCGCGCATCCGGTTCCTGACGATGGGATTGACGATGTCCATTGAAGGAGTCCTCCGTGCGGTCGTGCGAGCGCGATGTTATGGGAGCGCCGTGTTTCCGGCAACGCGCCCCCCCGCCCGCTGTTTCCCCGGAGACAGGAATCTCGAATCCCGGGACGCGTGCGGGGAGCCTGTCGTGCTGAGCAGGGCAACCCGCCTGGGGGGGCGCCCCGGTGAGAGAGTGTTGGGGTTGAGGGACTGGTGTCGTGCTGCGCGGAGCCCGCACTTCAGCGCAGCATCTCTCGGGAGCGCCTGGTGTTACCCCTTACTCCACGGCACGGCGATTGCGTACCATGCTGCCGGAACGGAGCGAAGGTGCGCGTCAACGAACATATCCGGTACGGACCTGACGAGCCATGCCCCCTGCCCCTGGCGCTGGGCGTTGCCGTCCAGTACGTCGTGCTCGCCCTGCCGCCAACTGTGCTGGTCGTGATCCTCACCGTGCGGGCGTCCGGCCAGGACGACGGCTACCTGACGTGGGCAGTCTTCGCTGCGCTCATCATCAATGCGGTCGTCACGACTATCCAGGCCGTCCGGCTATGGCGTCTTGGATGCGGGCTGACGGTGGTCACCGGGCCGACCATCCAGTTCGTAGCGGTCACCGCGGCAGCCGTGTCGGATGGGGGACCTGCCCTGCTGGCGACCCTCCTGGTCGTGTCGTCGCTCTTCCAGTTCGCGGTGGCCTCGTGGCTCCCCGTGCTGAGACGCATCATCACACCGGTCGTGGCCGGGACTGTCCTCATGCTGGTCGCGGCCACCATAGTCCCGGTCGTCTTCGATCGGTTGGTGGACGTATCGGCAGGGAAGCCTCCGGAGTCAGGCTCCGTTGTGGCCGGGGTGACGCTGGCGGTATCCGCGGCGCTCGCCCTGCGCGCGTCCGGGATATGGCGGGTGTGGTCGCCGCTTATCAGCATCGGATTCGGCAGTGTGGTCGCGGCCGCCTTCGGCGTCTACGACTATCAGCGAGTGATCGACGCACCCTGGTTCGGCATCCCCGACCTCCAGTTTCCCGGATTGGACCTGGCCTTCGGTCTGGAGTTCTGGACGCTGTTGCCAACCTTCGTAGTCCTCACGCTGGTTCTTGCGATCAAGGGCATAAGCGACAGCGTCATCATCCAGAACGCGTCCCAGCGTAGGCAGCGTGCCATCGACTTCAGGCAGGTACAGGGCGCCGTGGGCGCCAACAGCGTCGGCATGTTGCTTGCGGGCATCGCGGGAACGCCTCCCACGATGGCCTTCTCCTCGTTCGGGGCCTCGCTCATCGGTCTGACGGGTGTCGCCGCGCGCAGGGTTGGATTCGCCGTTGCGGCCGTCTTCGTATTCATTGCGCTGTTGCCGAAGTTCACCGCCCTCCTGCTCACGGTGCCGGACCCGGTCATGGGTGCATACCTGCTCCTGCTGCTTGGCATGTTCTTCGTCGGCGGCCTGCAGACGGCTACGCAGGAAGGTCTCGACCAGCGGAAGGTGCTCGTCATCGGCCTGTCGTTCGCTGTCGGTATCGGTATGCAACATCTGAACGTCATCGAACCGGTGCTCGGGCCGTCATGGGGTTCGCTTCTTGGCAACCCCATCGTGGCCGGGCTGATCGTGGCGGTCCTGCTCACGGCGTTCATCGAGCTCAGCGGCCGCCGGGGCAGTCGACTCGAGGTCGCCCTCGACGACTCGGCGCTTGCCGCCATCGACGTGTTCCTGGTTGACGTGGGCGCCGGCATGCGCTGGAACGAGTCCTCCATGATGCGCCTGCGCTCGGCGGGTGAGGAGGCTGTCGCCAGCCTGATGCCCCTGAGCGGAGGTGCAGGTGAAGGCAGGGCGCCGTGGCTGCATGTCGCGGTGCGTCCCGGAACAGGCGTGGTCGAGCTGGAATTCGTGGCCTCGGTCATCGGCAGGGAGAACCTCCAGGACAGGCTCGCGTATCTGGAAGAGCAACCTGCCGTCCCCGACCCGGGCGAACTGTCGTTCCGGCTGCTGCGGCACTACGCATCAGGGGTGCAACATCGGCAGTACTACGGCATCGACGTCGTCACGATCAGGGTCGAGGGTTCGCCGTAGCTCCGAGAGTCCCGGGCAGGACTGGCGCGTTTGACGCTCCCCCTGCCTGCTTCTAGACTCGCGGCAGCCTGACCGAGGAGTGTGCCCCATGGCGGAGAGTTGTCTCGCGGCGGTGTTCGTGGGGGCCGAGCGCCCATTGGAAGTGCAGGAGTTCCCGGTGCCGGACGTGGGGCCGGACAACATCCTCGTCCGGATGAGCATGGCCGCGGTCTGCGGGACGGACGCCCACAACTGGTACAACCCCAACGCGCCGCACCCTATCATCTGGGGACACGAGAACATCGGCATCGTGGCCTCACTCGGGTCAAACATCCGCACGGACGTCCTCGGCGAGACCCTCCGCGAGGGCGACCGCGTGCTCTTTCACTCCGCGCCGTGCGGCCACTGCTACAACTGCCTGATGGGGCTGCGCTGCACGAACGCCATCCACTACGGCAACTCGCACGTCGACCCCGCTACCGGCACGATGCTGCGCGGCGGCTTCGGCCAGTACCTGTTGCTGGAGCCGAACCCCGCCATAATGCGCGTCCCGGACGACATGAGCACGGAGCGCGCGCTGATGTCTGTCATCGGCAACCCCACGACCATGAGCGGCCTCCGCAAGCTCAATGCACCCGACCCCGGCGACACCGTCGTCATCCAGGGCTCCGGTCCGATCGGCATGGGCGCGATGGTGCAGGCGAAGGCCCGCGGAGCGGGGCGCGCCATCATGATCGGCGCGCCGGCGCACCGGCTGGCGCTCGCCCCTGAGCTCCGCGCGGGCAGCACGATCGACCCCCCGGGCTGGCCCACGCCGGCGCCGCCA
>JAPOOH010000334.1 GCA_026713505.1 Chloroflexota bacterium
GCGGGAACGGGCGTGGGCGTGGGAGGGGGCGGAGTAGCGCCCGGAGGAAGCGGGGTGGGGGTTGCGGTGGGTTCCATCGCGACGGGTGCGGTTGTAGGTGTGGCCGTCGGCGCCGCCGTCTCCGTGCGGGGCGTTGGCGTGGGCGCCTCTTCTTCTCCGCCGCACGCGGCGAGAACAAAGGCGAGCAGGAGGCAGAGCGCCCCCGCTACTGCGGATATCTTCAGCGTCTTCACCGTAACCTCTCCTTTCAGCTTGCGCTGTTGCGTGCTACAAACCCTCGGGCGGGAATGGTGCGCCTTACGGCATCCCGCTGACAAGCGCCGGAACGGCGGCATTCTATCTCAATAAAGGGAGGCTGGCGGCATCCCTGCCGCCAGCCTCCGCTGCCCGCTTTAGCGCACGTACTTGTTGAACACGTCCCGCGTTATCTGGTCGATGAGTTCCTTGTTGGCGATGAAGTCCTCGACGGTCTGGTCGAGTTCGATGTCAGCCTGGTCACCGTGCGTGAAGTTGTTCTTGATGCCGGTGAACCGCTGCATGGACGCTGCGAACTCTTCGTCTGCCATCGCATCGGCCAGCGCCTGACGCAGCACTGCGACGACGTCATCCGGTATGCCTGTCGGGCCGACGATGTTCTTCGACGCGTAGACCTGCGGGCCTCGCATAGCGTTATAGATGGATGTCTGTTCCTCGTTGAGGTGAGCGTCGGCGACGTTCGGGCAGTGGAAGTCCGCCTCTCCATTGTGGCCCAGGTCGAACCCGGGTATGGAGAGGTCGGCGAACGGGCGGATGAAGCCGGTTGCCGTCCAGCCGGGACGTGTCCTTGGGAACTGGTCCCAGATGGTGCCCGAGATCCAGGAGTTGGTGTCCCCGCGTTCGATGTAGAGGTACTGCTCGGCGGAGCCGGCAGCCGCGAGGTTCCTGATCTCCAACGGCACGTTGAACAGATCCGACAGCCAGCCGAGGACCACGTCGGCCCCGAGGTCGGCAGGCGTTGGCACCGACGTGGCGATCGTCAGCGTCGGCCCGGGCGAGTCCCAGGCAGTCTCGAAGCAGCCGTACGGCAGGGTGCCGCGGATGACCCAGAGTCCTTCCTTGCCTGAGGTGATGCCGATCATGGTGGACTCCCGCATGTCGAACTGCGCTTGCGGGGTGAACTGGTCGAAGATGCCGGCAGTCGCCTCAAGGCCGAGAGTGAACCCATCCGGCTTGGAATTCCAGACGAAGTTCCGCTCGGTGACGACGGGGGTCATGTTGGTGACGATGATGCGCGGCTCGCCGGGGATGAACTTCGGCCACTCGCGTGACATGAAGCGCGCCTGGGCGTCGGTCCCGCCGCCGGGGTTGAAGCCGACCATCATGCGGATGGTCTTGCCCTTGAAGTAGCCCTCGGCGTCGAAGCCGGGGTCCGGGGGAATGGGTGTCGGTGTTGCCGCGGGAACGGGCGTGGGCGTGGGAGGGGGCGGAGTAGCGCCCGGAGGAAGCGGGGTGGGTGTTGCGGTGGGCTCCATCGCGACGGGAGCGGTTGTAGGCGTGGCCGTCGGCGCCGCCGTCTCCGTGCGGGGCGTTGGCGTGGGCGCCTCTTCTTCGCCGCCGCACGCGCCCAGCACAAAGACAAGCAGGAGGCAGAGCGCTCCCGCTATCGCAGATATCTTCAGGGTCTTCACCGTAACCCCCCTTCAAGGCTTCTGTTGTCTATACATACAAGAAAGCCTCGTGGGCATGGAGGGCTCTCACAAGGCTAGCTGCGGAATCCTATCCACCGCCACTAGCGTTGTCAAACCTCGTCGAGGGTGGGCGCCGAAGCCAAAATAAGAACAGTCCCGCCGGTCCGGCGGGACTGTTCCTGACGTCACGTGATCGTCGCGGGGCGTTCGCCGCTTCTTACCTCACGTACTTCTGGTACATGGCCTGCTGGATCTCGCTGATGAGACCCTGGTTGTCGAGGAACTGCTGAGTAGCGTCGAACAGCTCCTGCTGGGCTACGGCGCCGTGGGTGAAGTTGTTCGGGATGCCCGTGAACTTCTCCATGTCGGCGGCGAACGCGGGGTCGGCCATCGCGTTGGCGAGCGCGTCACGCAGTGCCGTCAGCGGGCCGGCGGGGATGCCTGGCGGGCCGATGATGTTCTTGGACGCGTACGTGCGCGGTGCATTCATCGCGAGCCACACAGGCTGCTGGTCGTCCGGCAGCAGGTCGGCGACCTGCGGGCAGTCGAACGGTCCCTCCGCATTGGGGCCGAGGACGTAGCCGGGGAAGGAGAGGTCTGCGAACGGCTTGATGAAGCGGTCCCTTGTCCAGCCGGGGCGGGTGACCGGCAGCTGGTACCAGACCGTGGAGGAGTACCAGGAGTTGACGTCCCCGCGCTCGAGCATCAGGTACTGCTCGGCAGAGCCCGCAGCCGCAACGTTCTTGATCTCCAGCGGGACGTTGAACTGGTCTGCGATGTAGGGGATCGCAACAGTGGAGCCGAGATCGGCGGGGGTCGGCGCGCTGGTGCCGAGCGTCAGCGTGACGGGACCGTCGATGGCGGTCTCGATGCACTCGTACGGGGTGGAGTTGTGGGTCACCCAGAAGGCGTCCTTGCCGGAGGTCACGCCGATCATCGAAACCTCACGCAGGTCGAACTGCGCCAGGTCCGTCACCTGGTCGAAGATGCCGGGCGTCGCCTCCACAGCGATGGTGAACCCGTCCGGCTCGGAGTTCCAGACGAAGTTCCGCTGGGTGATCACCGGGGTCATGTTGGTGACGACGAGCCGAGGGTTGCCGGGGATGTACTCGGACCAGGCGCGTGACATGAAGCGTGCCTGGGCGTCGGTGCCGCCGCCGGGGTTGAAGCCTACCATGATGCGGATGGTGCGACCCCTGAAGTAGGACTCGGCGTCGAAGCCTGGCTCGACGGGCAGCGGGGTCGGAGTCGGGCGCGCCGTCGGCGTTGGCTCCGGCGCCTCCTCCATCGCCTCATCGGGCTTCTCTTCCATCGCCTCTTCGGGCTTCTCCTCCATCATGGTATCGGGCGTCGGCGTCGGTTGCTCTTCCATCATGGTCTCGGGCGTCGGCGTCGCCGCGGGAGGCGGCGTGGCCGTCGGGTCGTCGCCGCCGCATGCCGCGAGGACGATGGCGAGCACAAGGCTGACCGCCCCGATGGCTCCGAGCTTCCTGATTAGCTTCATCATCCGAGAAACCTCCCTGTGTCTGTACCCCATGTCTGTTGCACGGCGGCCCATGAACTGCGCGTTCAGCGCAGACTGCGTAACGCTACCTGTCGGACAGGGGTGCTGTCAATCGTTGGTGTCCGGTCAGGCTGAGGATGCCGTTATGGTGAATGGTGACTCATGGGCGTACTGCCTTCCGCACCCTGCTAGAATCGGCGCATGGTCTACCGGCAGGGCATGAACCGCGCGAAGTTGCGGGAAGGCTCCGGCAAGGGCGTCGACATCGCCGACGAGCGCTTCCACGAGGTCGCCGGCTCCAAGGACTTCTACGTCTACGTGACCCCGAACCGCAAGGCGAAGGGGTACGAGGCGCTGCGGGACTGGCTCCGGGAGCAGGGTTACTCGGTCACCGTGTCTGACGACGCCCCGCTCCTGCCGGCCAAGGGGTACAGGGCGATCAAGGTCACGACGGGGGCCGGCGTGCTCTCTGACGAAGCCGTCCGCCGTACGCACCGCTGGGCGCACCAGCGGAACTTCCTCCACAGCTTCTTCAAACCCCTGCGAGGCGTATGACCATGGCCCGCAGGCCCTCCCCGGCAGGCGCCCCCTCCCTGTTCGGCGAACCCACGCCCGAGTCTCCGGCGCATGCCCAGGGAGAGAGGCCGCTGTTGCTGCTGATGGACGGCCACGCGATGGTCTTCCGCGCGTGGTTCGCGCTCCGGCAGGCGCAGCCCCTCACCATCCGCGAGACCGGTGAGGACGTTCGAGGCGTCTACTCTTTCACCACCACGTTCTTCAAGACCCTTGCGGACCACAAGCCAACGCACGTTGCCATCGCGTTCGACCCGCCGGGGCCCACCTTCCGCGATGAGATGTACGCGGGCTACAAAGCGACCCGTCCTCCAATACCACCCGAACTCACCCGCAACGTGGAACGCGTGAAGCAGGTGATGGGCGCCTTCGGCGTGCCTGTCCTCGAATCGCCCGGCTACGAGGCCGACGATGTGCTCGGCACCGTCGCGGCGTGGAGCACGGAGCACGGCGTGGACACGCTCATCGCCACCGGCGACACAGACACGCTGCAACTCGTGTCCCCGCACGTGCGAGTCCTGCTCACCACCGGTTTCGGCGACACCAGGGTGTACGACGTAGACGCCGTGCGCGAGCGGTACGGCGGGCTCGAACCTGAGCAACAGCGCGACGTGAAGGCGCTCACGGGCGACACGTCCGACAACGTCCCCGGCGTTCCCGGTATCGGGCAGAAAACGGCGGTAAAGCTCATCAGCGAGTTCGGCAGCGCGGAGGCGCTCGTTGAGCGCGTCGACGAAGTGGCGCCGCCGCGGATCCAGGGCCTCGTTTGCGAGCACACGGAGCAACTGCTCAAGAGCAAGAGCCTCGTGACCATCGAAACCGCGGCCCCGACGGAGTTCGACTTCAACGCTTCCGCATTCTGGGGGTTCTCCCGCGACGACGTGCTGGACGTCTTCCGCGAACTGGAATTCAGCAGCCTCGTCGCGCGCATCCCGTCGCCCCCCGGTGAGCAGCAGTCCACGGCGGAGGCTCCTAACGCCGAACCGCAATCGATGTTCGACGCGGACGTGCGTGTCACCGTGGTCGACTCGCCTGCGGTGCTCGACAGCCTCGTCGAACGACTGCGCGCCGCGTCGGCGCTCGTCGTTGAGGCACACGCCGCCGTTCCCCGCGCGATGGAGTCGGAGCTCGTGGGGCTCGCACTCGCCGTCGAGCAGAGCGAGGGCTTCTACGTGCCGGTGGGCCATGCGGAGGGGACGCAACTTCCCGCCGAGGACGCGCTCGCCGCGCTCCTGCCGGTGCTGAAGAGCAAACCGGTCTCCGGCCACAACCTCAATTTCACGCTTACGCTGCTCTTCAATTACGGCCTGTTGCCGACCGACGTGCATGTTGCGTTCGACACGATGCTCGCTGCGCACCTCACGGGGGAGAAGGCACTGGCGCTCAAGCCGCTCGCTTTCAACCGGCTCAACGTCGAACTGAAGGCGCTGACCGACCTGACCGGGACCGGCCGCAAGCAGATAACGTTCGACGCCGTGCCCGTGGCGGACGCTGCGGACTACGCCGCAACCGCCGCCGCCGTGACGCTCCAGCTCCAGGACGCGCTTGCCGGGGACATGGAGCGCGACGGCCTCACGGTCTACCACGACGAGCATGCGATGCCGCTCGTGCCGGTGCTCGCCCGGATGCAGACGCACGGCATCGCCATAGACACGGGCGTGCTCGCCGAATTGAACGAGGAGATCGGGGGCGAGGTAGAGGTGGAGGAGCGCGCCGCCTACGAGGCCGTGGGCCACGAGTTCAACATCAACTCGCCGTCGCAGCTCGGAGATCTGCTATTCAAGGAACTCAGGCTGCCGTCGGGGCGCCGCACGCAGACCGGCTACTCGACCGACGCCTCGATCCTGGAGAACCTGCGCGACCACCACCCCGTCATAGGTCACGTACTGCGCTACCGGGAGCTGACGAAGCTGAAGTCCACCTACGTGGACACGCTCCCACAGCAGGTGAACCCGCGCACGGGACGCATCCACACCACCTACAACCAGGCCGGTTCGGCGACCGGCCGGCTCGCCAGCGCGGAACCCAACCTGCAGAACATCCCCATCCGAACGCCGCTCGGGCTGCGCGTCCGTGAGGCGTTCATCGCCGAACAACGTCCCGAGTGGATGTTGCTGAGCGCCGACTATTCCCAGATAGACCTGCGCGTGCTTGCCCATCTCTCACAGGACCCCGCGCTCATGGCCGCCTTCGACCGCGGAGAGGACATCCACTCCTCCACCGCGTCGCTCATCTACGGCGTGCCGCTTGGGGAGGTGACACGGGACATGCGGCGCCTCGCCAAGGTGATGAACTTCGGCGTCGCCTACGGGCTCAGCGCGTTCGGCATATCCCAGCAGACCGAGCTCACCCGCGAGGAGGGCGCGGCGTTCATCGAGTCCTACTTCGGAACGTACCCCACCGTCAAAGTGTTCCTGGACGACACGGTTGACCGGGCGAAGCTCGATGGCTACGCGGAGACCCTCCTGGGCCGCCGCCGCTACATCCCGGAGCTGCGCTCTCCGCACTACCCGGTGCGCCAGGCGGGCGAACGCATCGCGCTCAACATGCCGGTGCAGGGCACCTCAGCCGACGTCATCAACGAGGCGATGGTCGCGATCCAGCGCCGTCTGGAAGAGGACGGCTTCCGCAGCAGGATGCTGCTGCAGGTGCACGACGAGCTCGTGTTCGAGTTACCGGTGGACGAGGAGCAGGGGTTGGTCGAGATGCTGCAGGACGTGATGCCGAACGCGCTGGAGATGAGCGTACCGCTGCAGATAGACGTGAAGATGGGGTCTACCTGGGCGTCGATGACCTACGCGGAGTGAGCACGAGATCGGA
>JAPOOH010000335.1 GCA_026713505.1 Chloroflexota bacterium
GCCCTGGCTGGACGCGACGATGGCCGCCTTGCCCTGCCGGTTCATCGCCCAGACGCGCTCGTCCAGCGTTCGCACGAGGAGCATGGTGGCGTAGATGTCCAGCAGGTCCTCTGTGGTCAGCGCATCTGCCGTCGCATCGGGGAGGTGGGTCTGCAGTTCCGCATCTGCCATCGCACGTCGATTATCCCACACTCACAGCCCTGAGCCACGCGAGATACGGGACGTTTTAGGCGCATTCCGCACGCCTGCCCGCGTGGCCCAGGTTGCGGCGTCAGCAAGTGCGCGCTGCACACGGACGCTTCTCCGAGAGGATGTTGCGCGCTGAAGCGCGGACTCCGCCTCTGGCTGCGCTCAACATGACAACCTCGTCCCTACCCTTGCCCCGTGCGCGAATCGCGCACGTCTGACCTGACGGTCACTCTGGATTCCCGCTTTCGCGGGAATGACGAAGGAAAACGGGGGCTGAAGGCTGCGCGGTTGCACATTAGAGCGCGGGAACGACGGGGCTGCGCACTGACCGCTACAATCATCCGCGGACAGGAGGGCGAGGGGTGCAACAGCCGCGTGACGTGCTCGTCCGGTTCCATGAGATCGGGCTGAAGGGAAAGAACCAGCCGATGTTCGTGCGACGCCTCGTCGAGAACCTCGAACGGGCGACCGCGGGGCTCGGCGTCGAACGCGTCTGGGCGACGCGCATGCTGGTGCGGATGCGCCTCGCGCCGGAGGCGGACTGGGAGTCCGTCCGGGCGCGGACGGCGACGGTGTTCGGCGCGGTGAAGTTCAGCCTCGCGGCACGCACCGAGCCCGAGTACGGCACCATCTCCGCCCTGCTCAGCGAGACCGCGCAGGCGCGGTCCTTCTCGACCTTCCGCATCTCCGCCAACCGGACGGACAAGACGTTCCCGCTCACGTCCCATGACCTCAACGTGCGCCTCGGGGACGAGATACGGGAGGCCTCAGGCGCGCGGGTCGACCTGTCGCACCCCGAGGCCGACTTCCGCGTCGAAGTCGGACGCGACGACGCGTTCGTCTACACCGACGACCAGCGGGGCGCGGGCGGGTTGCCCGTGGGCACCGGCGGCAGGGTCGCGGTGATGATGTCGGGCGGCATCGACTCGCCCGTCGCGGCATGGCGCATGATGCGGCGCGGCTGCAAGGCCGTGCTCGTGCACTTCCACTCCTTCCCGCTCGTCGAGGGCCGCTCGCGGGACAAGGCGAAGGAGCTCGCCGAGTCGCTCAACGGCTGGCAGTACGACACGCGCCTCCACCTCGTGCCGTTCGCCGACGTGCAGCGCCGCGTGATACTGGAGGTGCCCGGCCCGCTGCGCGTCATCGCCTACCGGCGCTTCATGGTGCGCATCGCGGAGGCGATCGGCGTGCGGGAGGGAGCGCAGGCGCTTGTCACGGGCGAGAGCCTCGGGCAGGTCGGCTCGCAGACGCTCCGGAACATCGCGACGGTGGACGAGGCCGCGTCGATGCCCATCCTCCGCCCGCTCGTCGGCATGGACAAGAGCGAGATCATCGCCCAGGCGGAGGCAATCGGCACCTTCGAAACGTCCATCCAGCCTGACGAGGACTGCTGCACACTGTTCGTCCCGCGCTCACCGGCGACCGCCGTGCGGCCGGAGCAGATCGCCGAGCACGAGGCGCAGCTGGACGTGGCTGCGCTCGTTGCGGAGGCCACGGGGGCCGCGGAGGTGTTCGAATACCACGCGCCGGTGGTGAGTGAATGAACATCGATGCGCAGGATGGACAGGATGAGGGGTAAGGGCTTCCCGAGTGATGGTTCGGCGCTGCTCAGCATGACATCCCCATTCCCCACGCCGCCCCCACAGTACCCTCACCCTTGTATCTTCGGAGGGAAGGCGGGGCAGACCGTTTCACCCTGGGTTTGAACAAGGCCGCGGGTTAGCGTGGTCGCCCCGCCTCTCCCATCATAGAGCCCGAACAGTTGCCTGGGCCACCGAGCCCGTATCTGCAAGGACGGGCTAAAGGAGGATCCATGGCTACAGACGCTGCGGTTTTCGTAGGAATCGACGTGTCGAAGGAGTGGGTGGATGTCGCGGTGCGCTGCACGGGAGAAACCTGGCGAGTCAGCCAAGGCCAAGAAGGGGTAGACACTCTGATTCTCCAGGTCCAGCCCCTGAACCCTCAGTGCGTGGTCATGGAAGCCACCGGGGGCTATGAAATGCCCCTGTCCACCGCGCTCGCCGCCGCGGGTATTCCTGTTGCCGTCGTCAACCCGCGTCAGGTTCGCGACTTCGCCCGCTCCCAAGGCAGGCTCGCGAAGACAGACCGTATCGATGCCGCTGTGATTGCCCACTTCGGTGAGGTGAGCGGCCTCACTGCTCAACCGCTGGTCCCTGCTGCCGCCCGCGAGCTGGAAGCCCTCGTGAGTCGCCGTCGGCAGGTCATCCAGATGAGGACGGCCGAGTTGCAGCACCGCCAACGCACACTCCCCGTCATTCAGCACCGGATCGACCGCATCGTGGCTGCCCTCGAAGAGGAACTGCATGACCTCGACAGTGAGTTGACGCAGCGCTTGCGGGAGAGTCCGTTGTGGCGGGAGCGGGAAGAGCTGCTGCGCAGCGTGCCTGGCATCGGGTCGGTGACGGTCTTCAGCCTGATGGCTGACCTGCCGGAACTCGGCTCTCTCGACCGCCGAGAGGCTGCGGCGATTGTGGGCGTCGCGCCACTCAACCGGGACAGCGGTAAGTTCAGGGGCTCGCGCAGGTGCTGGGGTGGGCGGGCGCACGTGCGCGCCGCGCTGTACATGGCCACCCTGGTGGGCGTGCGTCACAACCCCGTCCTGAGAGCGTTCTATGAGCGGCTTGTGCTGGCTGGCAAGGCGAAGAAGGTGGCCCTCACCGCCTGCATGCGGAAACTGATTACGATTCTTAACGCCATGCTCAAGCATCACACCACTTGGAACCCACAAAACGCTTGACGCCCAAAACAGTTGCTAACCCCAGCCCTCTCCCCTTGTAGGGAGAGGGGACCAGCGCCGCGCCACGCCCTGGTTCACCCCCATCCCCGCATCAAGTGCAGGGCAGGCTCAAGCCCGTCGAGGGAGAAGGAAGGGAATAGGGCTGCGAGGTTCCTGCCTCCTCAGGAACGACGGGCTTGTTAACCGCTGTGTTTGACGGGCCATGCGGCCGGTGATAACAAGCGGTGAGTCTCAATAGCCACGGAGGAAACCCCATGTCACGTGAAATCGACGAAGTCAAACGGGAAGTCGCCATCGCCAACCGCGTCCTGGCGGAGATGGGCCTCGCCACGCACATCCTCGCCTCGCTCGGGCACGTCAGCATGCGCATCCCCAACCAGCCTGACCTGTTCGTGGTGAAGGGACGCGGCTACGCGACTGACGCCCTGCACGTCGTGCGCCCGGAGGAGATGATCGTCGTCGACATGGACGGCAACTTCATCGACGGCCCCAAGGGCACGTCGCAGTGCTACGAGGTCAAGATGCACTCGTGCATCTACCGGGAGCGGCCGGACGTGCTCTCCGTCGTCCACACGCACCCCCGCTTCACGAACGTGCTTGGACTGAACGACGTGAAGCTGAAGCCGCTGTCCAACGAGGGGCACCAACTCGTGCGCAACGACATCCCCGTGTTCCCGCACTCCAAGCTCATCATCACGGAGGTGGACGGCATGCAGGTGGTCGACGCCATCGGCAGCAGCCCCGTCCTCCTGCTGCGGGGACACGGCGCGGTGACGACGGGGCGCAACATGGAGCAGTCCGTGATGAACATGCTGCACCTTGAGGAGCAGTCGCGCCTCAACTGGGTCGCGCTGGCGGCGTTCGGGCCAGACTACAAGGGCATCCCGGACGAGAGCATGGACGAGTTCGCCGTGGGCCAGGCGGCGATGCGCGAGGCGCCGCACCTCGCGCGGCCACTCGCCAACATGCCCCCGATCCCGATGGGCGGCGTCTGGAAGTACTACACGGAGCTTGTGAGCAAGGACCTGTAGACGCCGAGGCTTACGTCGAAAAGATGAAACGGCTGCAACTTCCGATGGACACCACCGACCCGGAGGTCTGGCTGGAGCGCATGAACACCGACAGGTCCGAGATCATCTGGGAGAAGATGGACCGGCTGGGGATCACCGAGCAGGACATCACTGACGCGATCGAGTGGGCGCGGCGAGGTTGATAGTCGATGCGCATCCCATCCGCACCACCCCAGAGTACCCTCACCCTAACCCTCTCCCCTTGTAGGGAGAGGGGAACGAGCAAGGCCTCCCCATGAGCGACAAGGTACTCGTCGACGTCGAGGACGGCGTCGGGACGATCACGCTGAACCGGCCCGGACAACACAACGCCATCGACTTCGAGATGTGGGGGCTGCTGCGCGACGCGGCGCTGCGGCTCGGGGAGGACGACAGCGTGCGCGTAGTCATCCTCAGGGGCGCGGGGGAGAAGGCGTTCTCGGCGGGCGCCGACATCAAGGACTTCCCCGCGCACCGGAGCAACAGCGAGCTCGCCCGCGAGTATGCCCACGCCTTCGAGGGCGCGCTCGACGCGGTCGAGCAGATGCCGAAGCCGGTCATCTGCATGATCCGCGGCATCTGCGTCGGCGGTGGCTGCGAGCTGTCGATGGCCGCCGACCTGCGCATCGCCGCTAGCGGCAGCACGTTCGGGGTGCCGGTGGCGAAGATCGGCGTGCTGGTGGGCTACAACGAGATGCGGAGGCTGCTGCACCTCGTGGGGCCGGGCCACGCCGCAAGCCTGCTCCTGACCGCGCGGCGCATCGACGAACAGGAGGCACTGCGCATCGGTCTGCTGACCGAGGTGGCGCCCGCCGACGCGTTGGAGGAGCACACCTACGCCCTCGCGCGGGAGATGGCGACCTACGCGCCGCTGACGCAGTCCGGCCACAAGCGCATCACGAGAACCGTGCTGGCCAACCCCGGACTCGACGGCCTCACCGACGAGGAGCGCGAACTGCCGCTCTCCATCTTCGACACGGAGGACGGGCAGGAAGGATACAGGGCCTTCATGGAGAAGCGTCCGCCACAGTTCCGGGGGCGGTAAGGCATGCACAACCCCACCTCCGGCCCGCCGGTTCACCCTCACCCTAACCCTCTCCCCTCAAGGGAGAGGGGAGCAGGCGCCCTACGCCACAAGTCCACCCCCTTCCTCACGTTCCCCCATGAAGGGGGAAGGCATCAGCCAAGGTTACGGAGGTAGCCGATGCCTCCCATGCCGCTGGAGGGCGTTACCGTCCTCGACTGCACGCAGGTCATGGCCGGGCCGTTCTGCACGATGCTGCTCGCGGACATGGGGGCGGACGTCATCAAGGTGGAGAAGCCGGGCGGCGACGACTCACGACGCATGGGGCCGCCCTTCATCAACGGCGAGTCGGCTGCGTTCCTCGGCATCAACCGCAACAAGCGGAGCATCGTGTTGGACCTGCGGAACGAGGTCGACCGCAGCGTCCTGCGGCGCATCGCCGCGCAGGCGGACGTCGTTGCCGAGAACTTCAGACCGGGCACGATGGAGCGGCTCGGGCTCGGCC
>JAPOOH010000633.1 GCA_026713505.1 Chloroflexota bacterium
AACAGCTCAAGGGCAGCGGTTCGCACCGGGAACACACCGCCTCTTCAAGTGCCTACCTGGCGCAAAACATGCAACGTGTGCCGGCCCTGGTGATCCCCACCATCTGGGGCGAACACGACGGTAGCGGCCGTCCCGGGCTTTTCGATTCCGTTGTTCAATCAGCCTGGAGCTTCTGTCTCGCCCTGCGTGCCCGCGGGCTCGGCACGGCGTGGACCACGATGGTCTTCGGCAAACAGCAGGAACTCGTCGAGATCCTGGGCATTCCCAAGGGCGTGACCCCCATCGTGCTGTTGCCGGTGGCCTGGACGATCGGCACCGACTTCAAGCCCACGGCCCGGCGTCCGGCGTCCGAGATTACCTGGTTCGACCACTGGGGCCACACAAACGCACAGCCCTATCAAGGCGATATCCTCGCCGCACAGCCCGGCCTGACTGTTGAGGTAGACGTGGATGCATCGCCACAGCGCCTTTGGGACCTGATCAGCGACGTGACGCTGCCGGCTCGCTTCAGTGACGAATTCCAGGGTGCCGAATGGCTGGATGGCGACAGCCTGCGTGTCGGGGCGCGATTCGTCGGTCGCAACAGCATCGGTGAGCGGCAATGGGAAACCGTCTCGCACGTAGTGGCCTGCGACTCGCCGCGCCTGTTTGCCTGGAACGTCAGCGACGCCAAAAATCCGAGCGCGCAGTGGCGGTTTGAGCTGGACCGGGTTGGCAATTCGACACGCCTGCGGCAGTGCATGACGATGGGCCCCGGCCGCTCCGGCACCACCAGCGCCATGGAGCAGGACCCTGACACCGCCAGCCAAATTCTCGCCGCGCGCCGTGCCACGCTGCGCCGCAACATGGAATTGACCGTCCAGGGAATCAAGCAGCTGGCAGAAAGCCAAAAGTGAATCGCATAGCCGCATGATGGATCGTGCGGCGTGATTCGTCCATTGCCCCCTACGGGCTACGCAAGGGCCGGAAGAAGGCCCGGATGTCCTGTGCCAGCAGTTGCGGCTGCTCAAAGGCCGCAAAGTGGCCGCCGCGCGGCATCTCCGACCATTGTTGGAGGTTGAAAAACCGCTCGGCCCATTCCCGCGGCGGCCGGCTGATTTCCTTCGGAAACCGCGCCACGGCGCAGGGTACGTCGACGCCTTGCCCCGGCTGGATGATCCACGGGTTGTGCTGGTTCTCGTAATAGATGCGGGTCGACGAGTTGATCGTCTGCGTTGCCCAGTAGATCATTATCGTCGTCAGTAACTCGTCCTTGCTGAAGCATCGTTCCACGTCGCCGTCGCAATCGCTCCAGGTGCGCCACTTCTCCACGATCCAGGCGGCCAGCGCGGCGGGAGAGTCGTTGAGGCCGTAGGAGAGAGTCTGCGGCTTGGTGCCCTGGATGTGGGCATAGCCGCCTTCCTCCAGTTGCCAGTGGGCGCGCGCCTCGAGAAACGTGCGCTCCGCGGCCGTCAGATCCCGCATGCCCGGTTGCCAGCCGGTAGGCACGCCGGACACCGAGGTCGTATGGATGCCGATCACCTGGCTTCCGTATGAAAAGC
>JAPOOH010000336.1 GCA_026713505.1 Chloroflexota bacterium
ACCACCAGAGGAACAGCAGGAAACGCAGACCGGCGTTGACCCCGTGGTCCTGCTGGTGCTGTCGCTGATGCTCCTGTGCGGATGCGGACTGATGCTGACGATATCGAGCACGGGCGGGCCTACTCTCAGCGGTAGAGTCGCCTTTGTGGTGGGAATAGTGGGCGTGCTCCTCGGGGCGGTGCTGCTCTATCGCGCGGTGAAACGCCTCGACTGGTGGTAGGGAGATGGCGATGAAGGCGGTCTCACGTTTCGAGCGCAGGTCACCCGCAAGCCGACGAGCATCGCCCTATGGGTGCTCGTCGTTATGGCCGTGACCGGCTTCACTGTTCCTATGTCGATGACAGCCGCCGCAGGGGATGCTGGCGGCGGGCTGATCCGCTGAGGATCCGCGCGCCAAGGCCTGATCATCGGGTTGTGGATGGGAATACCGGTATGGGTGGCGGCTGTCTGCGCGTGGTTCGCGGCCAGCTTCGATCCATGGACTCTCTTTGTGGAACAGGCTGAGCCTGGTCCAGCGGCAAAGGCAAGACCTGGACAGCCCATCGGGGATGCGCGTGTTCCTCTCCACCCTCGCCACCATAGCGGCTCTCCTGGCGGCTTTCGCCGCTGTCCTCCTCTGATTGGATGTGGGACCGTCCCGCCAATACTTCTTCGGATAGCGCGGCGCTCAAGGGAAGCGCACATTCCATCCACGGCGGGGCCAAACAGCCCACCCGGCTATTCGTCGTAGCGGAGGGCTTCCGCAGGGTAGATACGCGACGCCTGCCGCGCCGGAAGGTAGGTCGTCAGCAGCGACGCCCCGTAGGCAACCACGATCACGAGGATGACCGTTTCCCACGGTATGGTATAGGTGACGCCGTCGAAGCTCTCCCCTACCTCGCTGATGAGGCGGACGGACAGCCCGAACCCGAGACCGACCCCCACGGCGATGCCCAGCAGCGCGATGAACGAGGACTCGATCAGGAACGAGAGTTGCACCATCCCGCTGCGGAAGCCGATGGCGCGCAGTATGCCGATCTGCACACGCCGCTCCACGACGGAGCGCGCCGCGATGACTCCCAGCGCGGCGATGCCCACCACCAGGCCAAGGCCCATGAAGCCCTGGATGATGCGGTTGAACGTGCGGTTCAGCGCGGTGAAGTCCCGCACGATCTTCTCGAGCGAGGATGCCTGCACGCCGTGCTCGACGAACTCATCTTCGAGCGCTACCGCGATCTCCTCCGCGCGGGACGGGTCCGTCAGCACGATCTCGTAGTTCACGTACGGCAGGTCTACCGGCGCCAGCCGCTGCAGCACCTCGTGCCCGGTGGTTACCGTCCGCGCGAAGAAAGCGGACTCCTCGATAACGGCTATGACGCGGAGGCGCACCATGCGTGCCTCCGAGGAGTCGTACACCTCCACGTACACCTCCGGCAGCACGTCGTCCTCGCGCTGGAAGCCCTCCAATTGGAACGAGAACTCCGAACCGCCCTGTTCGAAATCGGTTGCGGCCGGGACCATCGCAGCACTGACGACCGCGACCTCCTCCCCTGCAGCCAGCGCGCGCCAGACGGCGCGGTCGTCCGGGTACCGCTCGTCCCGCATGAGGAACCCGTAGCTGACGGCCTCCGCGTAGGCGGGGTCCACACTGGTGACGAACCAGTCCTGCAGCTCCTGCCCAGTGTCCTGCTGCCTGATGCGCACGGGCAGACCGCTCGTTGCGCCGATGGCCGCGAACTCCCCTGCATCCAGCGCGGGGGACTCGTCAATGCGTGCACCGAGGTCGCCGATGGGGTTGGTGAAGCTGGCGTCGACGGTGACGTCGAAGCCGCCCGAGAATTTCCGGGTGTCGTCGAATGCGCTGTTGAACGCGGCGTCGATGAAGCCGATGATCGACAGCGTGAAGATGACGAGCGAGAACATCGCCAGGGTCATCCCCGTGCGGAAGCGGCTCGCCATCGGGTATGCCAGCGCGGTCCGGATGATGGGCGCAAGCGTGCGTCCCCTTCCTCCCAGAGCGACTATCGCGCTGACCAGGTACCCCGAGTTGTACATGACGACCCATACCGCGCCGACCACGAGCGTTACGCCAGACAGGATGAACAGATCTATCCCCTCGTTGAACTGGGGCAAACCGAAGTCTTCCCAGTCGATGGGGATGAGCCAGAGCAGCGCGATCAGCACCCCCGCAGCCGTGTACGCGATGCGGTCCGGCAGCCGAACGGCGTGATTGAGCGCCAGGGACACGCCGACCACCACGAGCGACAGGCCGATGGAGAAGAGTCCGAGCAGCTCGGTCGATATGCCGTTGAGCGTGAGCAGGACGCCCACGACAACCATGAGATAGCCGGCGATGAACAGCGCCCACGTGAGCTTAACGATGGCGCACGGCCCGCTGAGCAACAGCCTCCGCAGCAGGCGAAGCGGACGCAGGCGCGGTATCGCCCGCAAGCCGTCCAGGTAAGCGCCGCCCACGGCGCCCCAGTATTCCCGCAAGCGGTGGCCCTCGCCGGGCGGTTCAGGGATGTCGCGCACGGCGCGCACGATGTTCAGCGCGCTCACCCGCACGGCGGAGATGACGACCACGAGGTAGGTCACGACCATCCCCAGCGTGTACGCGAGCAGCAGGCTCTGCCACCGGAACGCGAACACGACCTCGAAAGCGCCCAGTTCGTCTACCGCCCCGAGCGCAACAGCCATGACGCGCACCATCACGAGGCCGACCACGATGCCCAGCACGCTGCCGACCGCCGCCGCGGCGAGCGAATAGACCGCTCCTTCGAACGTGAACAGCCGGACGATGTCGCCGCGCTGTGCGCCCACCGCCCGCGAGATTCCCAGCTCCCGCTTCCGTTCAGCCGCCAGCATCACGAAGATGAGCGCGATGAGCAGGATGCCCGCCATGATTGAGAACGTCCCGAACAGCAGGAAGATGCTCGCGAACTGGTCGCCTGTAGTGTCGGCTTCCTCAAGGCCGTCCCGCTTGACGTCGTCGTAGTCCAGCCCGCGTTCGTCGCGGAGGTCCTCGAAGGCGTCCAGCACTGCTTCCGTGTGCCGCGCGCCGGAGATGGCGTCCCCCTCGTTCGAGATGAATATGTAGTTGATGTTCCCCTGCTCGCCCAGCAGCGTTTGCATGTCGCTCAGGCGCATCACCGACAGCGGGGAGAACGAACTGGTGGCGCCGCCTTCGTCGAAGACGCCCGCGACGCTTACCGTCACCGGTATCTCCTCGAAGAAGAGCGCGAGCTGGTCCCCCGGTTCGGCGCGCAGGTTCTCGGCGGCATCGGCGCTCAGGTACAACTCGTTCTTCCCGAGCGCCCCCAGGTCGAGTTCGCTGCCGTCCGCATCGAAGTAGCTCCCGAAGCCGTCCGTGTGCGCCGGGTCCAGCCCCTGCACCTGCAGCCGCGGCACGTTGCGGTCCGACGCAAGCGATATGGCGGGCGCCGACCGGCTGATCAACGGCATGACGCCGTCGACAGGAGCATCGGCAAGTGCCGCACGCACGGCGTCCGCCGTCTCCGCGGGGATGAACGCCCGTACGCCGGACGCGTCCCGTTCCTCGGAGAAGACGGTCTCGTCGAGATGTCCCAGCTGCTTGACCACCAGCACGCGCACCGAGTGCGCGAGCGTGTCGCCAGTGGCGAAGGAGGCGGAGAAGAGGAGCGTCGCCAGCATGAGGCCGACGACGATGAGCACGGTCTGCGGTCGCCGCCGCGGGATGTTGCGGACCGCCATCTTCAGCACGACGGGGTTGCGCAGCACGAAGTACGCCGTTATCACAGCTGCAACGAGGAGGACGACCGTGAGGGCGGCGGTCAGCGTGCCGATGGGTATGCCGAAGAGCGTTTCCACCGCTAGTTGGCCTTCCCGTCAGCGGAGAGCATCTCGTCGCTCTCGACGTGGCCGTCGCGCATCCGCACCATGCGCCCTGCTCGGGAGCCGACCACAGAGTCGTGGGTGACGAGGACGAACGTCTGCTCGCGTTCCTTGTTGAGGCGGCAGAGCAGGTTCATGATGTGCGTTCCGGTCTCGCTGTCCAGGGCGCCGGTCGGCTCGTCCGCCCAGACGATTGCGGGGTCGTTCACGAGCGCCCGCGCT
>JAPOOH010000337.1 GCA_026713505.1 Chloroflexota bacterium
CCCCGTGTGGCCTGCCCGGCCACTCTGGATTCCCGCCGGTGCGGGAATGACGGGGGCCTTTTTCACAGGAACGACGGCCCCACGTCCCACGCCCCACCTCCGCGGGGCGCGTGCGTGTATGGTAGGGGTCTCATGGAGAGCGGCCCCGCGCGCATACAGCAGTTGCCCCGCTTGTGGCCGTCCCGCGCCTACTATGGGTGGGCCATCGTATTCACCAGCCTCTTCATCTCGATAGCGCAGGTGCCGATGTACGGCCCGGTGTTCTCGGTGTTCGTGAAGCCGATCGCGGACGACCTCGGCTGGAGCCGCACGACGATCACGGTCGCGTTCACGGTCGGGAGCCTGGGCGGGGCGCTGCTCGCCTCGGCCATCGGCCCGCTGGTGGACCGCTACGGCGCGCGGTGGGTGATGGGGGGGACGGGCATGCTGGTGGCCGTAGCCCTGCTGAGCGTTGCGGCGATGAGCGAGCCGTGGCACTTCTGGCTGGCGTACGGCACGGCGCGGACCGTGTCCGTCGCGGGCGTGGGGCTCGGGACGACGGTAGCCATCGCCAACTGGTTCATCCGCATGCGGGGGCGCGCCATCGCGATACGGGCCGCAGGACAGCGCGGCGGGCAGGCCATCATGCCGCTGCTCATCCTGCCGGTGCTGCTGGGGCTGGGTTGGCGTGAGGCGTTCATCGTGCTCGGTGTCGTGGCGGCGCTATTCATCAGCCTGCCGTCGTTGGTCTACATCCGGCGCAGGCCGGAGGACTACGGGCTCAGGCCCGACGGCGCCGCCATCGTAACCCGCACGGCGGACACCCAGCACTCCACCTCCGGAGGGCCCTCACCCTATCCCTCTCCCTCAGGAGAGGGGACCAACCCCCCGCCCCCTTCAGCTGAGTACTCGTGGACGCTTGGGGAGGTGCGGTCTACGCGGACGCTGTGGATGCTGATCGCGGGGATGGCGTCGGGCCTCGCGGCGCACATCGCCATCAACGTGCACGCGGTGGCGAATTTCCAGGACAAGGGCATCTCCGAGGGGCTGACGGTGACGGTGGTGAGCATCTACACGGGCACGGCGGCGGTCTCGATGATCGGGTGGGGCGTGCTCGTGGAGCGCGTGCACGTGCGCTACGTGAGCATGGTTTCGTTGGCGTTGTTCGTGCTGGCGATGGGCGTTCTGATCGTTGCGGAAACGTACCCGATGGCGGTGGTCTTCGGAGTGCTGTTCGGCCTCGGGACGGGTGGTTGGACGGTGGCGCAGATGATCATGATCCCCAACTACTTCGGGCGCCTCCACGCAGGGTCCATCAAAGGGTTCATCTCGCCGATCGAGGGATCGCTGGGCATCAGCGGCCCGCTCATCGCGGCGGCCCTGTTCGACGCGACGGGCAGCTACGACACGGCGTTCATGGGCGCGGCGGGCGCGTTCGCGGTGGCCTGCGTCGCGTTCTACCTCGCGAAACCGCTGCGAGTGCCGTCCACGGCGATGGCGGCAGCCTGATGCGCGAGCAGCAGCACCAGACGCTTCCCGGGCTGTGGCCGTTCAAGAATATCTTCTACGGCTGGGCGATCGTCGGCACCTCTGTCGTGGTGACGTTCGCGCAGGTGCCGATGTACGGGCCGGTGCTCTCCGTGTTCGTGACCCCGATCGAGCAGGAGCTGGGTTGGGCGCGCTGGGAGACAGCGATGGCGTTCACGATCGGCAGCCTGGGGGGCTCCATAGGCTCGGCGCTGGTGGGGAACCTGCTGGACCGGTACGGCGCGAGGACAGCAGTGGTGGTTGCGGGGATGCTGGTGACCGGCGCGCTGGTGGGACTGGCGGTGATGACGGAGGTGTGGCACTTCTGGGGGCTGTTCGGGTTGGGGCGGACGGCGGCGCTCACCGGCGTGAACCTCGGCGTCACGGTCGCGCTGGGCAACTGGTTCATCCGCAAGCGGGGCCGGGCCGTGTCGTTCATGAGCATCGGCCTGCGGGCAGGGCAGGCGTTCGTGCCGCTGCTTATCGCGACGCCGATCATCGTCGCCTATTCGTGGCGGCACGCCTACCTGGCGCTGGCGTTGATCGCGTTCCTGTTCATCGCGCTGCCCGGCTGGCTGTTCATCCGACGCAGGCCGGAGGACTACGGCCTGCGTCCGGACGGGGCACAACCCGACGAGGTAGCCCCCCGGGCGGCGGGAGCTCCCCCGCCCGACCCGGACGGCGAGGTGTCGTTCACGCTGGCGGAGGCGAAGCGCACCCCGGCGTTCTGGCTGCTGACCCTCGCGACGATGACGGTGATCTTTGCGCAGACGGCGGTAAACGTGCACGCGGTCCCGAGCGTGGAGGACAGAGGGGTGAGCCAGTCGTTCTCCGGGGCGTTCGTCTTCATCATCATGGGGACCGCGGCGGTCTCGGCCTACGGCTGGGGCGCGCTGATGGACAAGATGCACGTCCGGTGGGCGACGGCCATCGCCACCGTATTCTCGGCTGTGGCCATGATCGTCCTCATCTTCGCGGACGACATCCTCATGGCGTCGGTGTTCGGCGTGCTGTTCGGGCTCGGCACGGGCGGGTGGACGATCTCGCAGACGCTGCTGTTCGCCAACTACTTCGGAAGGCGGCACCTCGGCGCGATACGCGGGCTCTCACAATTGCTGGCCGCGCCGCTGTCGTCGTTCGGGGCTGTTCTGGCAGGCCTGCTCCAGACGTTCACGCACAGCTATACGCTGGCGTTCCTGATCTTCCTCGGGGCGCTGGTGATCGTGGTGGTGTCGCTGCTGCTGGCGACTCCGCCGCGGAAGCCCGTGTCAGCCAGCCAGGCGTAGGCGCGCCCAGCCTCTCCCCTGGGACCGCTATGAAACTGCGGGCAGCGCAGCGCGGTCCTTCCCACCCGCCCGAACGCTTGTGGGGCACACCCCTCACTCCGCGGGCTACGCCCGTGACAGAGGGGGTTCCCCCTCTGCACTCCCAGGGACACCCCGCCGGTTCACTTCACCGCGCGTTGAAGCGCGTCGCCCTCTCTCCTCAAGGAACCTTCGCGTAATTCATAGCTCAATCCCGTTCCCCGCCGTGTGCGCTGCCCGCGCACTCTGGATTCCCGCTGGTGCGGGAATGACGGGACTTGTCGCATTGGCTTTACGCAAGGTCTCCTCAAGAGAGAGAAGATCTGCTAAACGAAGCCGCGCAGCGTGACGGCCCGGGCGACGCGCTCCACGCCGATGTCCATGGCCGCTTCGCGGAAGGCGCAGCCGGTCTCGCGCGCCTTCGCGGCGACCGCGCAGTAGGCGGCGACGATGCGCCGGTGCAGCTCCTCGTTCACGCGCTCTTCCGGCCAGCTGAACTGTTGTAGATTCTGCGTCCATTCGAAGTAGGAGACGGTAACGCCGCCGCCGTTGACGAGGATGTCCGGCAGGACGGGGATGCCACGCTCCCCGAGGATGCGGTCCGCCTCCGGCGTGGTGGGATGGTTGGCGGCTTCCAGCACGAGTTTCGCGGGCAGGGTTCCCGCGTTCTCTTCCGTGATGGCGTTCTCGGCGGCAGCCGGCACGAACACGTCGCACTCGACGGAGAAGATGTCCTCCGTGCGGCAGTTCTCGCCGCCCGTGAACCCGGCGACGGTGCGGTGCTCCCTGGCGTAATCGGCGAGCGCGGGGATGTCCAGCCCGCCGGCGTTGCATACCGAGCCGTTCAGGTCAGCGACGGCGACGATGCGAAACCCCTCCTCGTGCGCGATGCGCGCGAACCACGCGCCGACGTTGCCGAACCCCTGCACCGCAACGCGCGCGCCCCGTACCTGCATGCCGAGATCGCGCATCGCCTCCGCGAGCACGAACACGGCGCCGCGCCCCGTGGCCGCCTCGCGCCCCGCCGAGCCGCCGAGTTCGATGGGCTTGCCGGTGACGACGGACGGGTTGTAGCCGTGCATCTGGCCGTACTCGTCCATCATCCAGGCCATCGTCTGGGCGTTGGTGCCCATGTCGGGCGCCGGGATGTCGCGGTGGGGGCCGAGGAGGTGCTGGATGCTCCGGGTGTAGCGCCGCGTGACGCGGTTCAGCTCCGACTCGCTCAGCGTATGGGGGTCCAGCTCAATGCCGCCCTTCGCGCCGCCGAAGGGTATGTCGAGCAGTGCGGTCTTCCAGGTCATCAGCGAGGCGAGGGCGCGCACCTCGTCCCCGTCGGCGTGGGGGTGATAGCGGACGCCGCCCTTGTACGGCCCGCGGACGGCGTTGTGCTGGATGCGGTAGCCGATGAAGACCTCGACGCGCCCGTCGTCCATCCGGACGGGGAGGGAGACGCGCAGCTCCCGCCACGGTTCCAGGAGCATGCTGCACATGCCCTGCGGCAGACCCAGCCGGTCCGCCGCACAGTCGAACGACAGCCGGACATCCCGCTCGGCGCTTCGCTCCTTGACGGCCATGGTGTTCTCCTTCCTCCAGCGAACATCGCCAGTCGAGTCTGGCGCAGGTGGTCCTTCCCACCCACCCACCCGGAGCGCTGTGGGGGACACCCCACGCCGCGGCCTACGCCCGTGGCAGAGGGATTCGCCCTCTGCACTCCCTCATCTGCTACTCCGTGATGCGACGGGCCTTCACCTTCACGCTTCTCAGGAGAGGGAAGAGTCTCCCATCCCACCGGGCTGCGAGGTTGCGCGCTAAAGCGCGGGACCGACGGGGCTCCTCTCAGCATGGCAACACCACTCCGCCCGGCCGGTTCTCCCTCACCCTAACCCTCTCCCTCGAGGGAGAGGGGAATCCAGCACCCGCACCCCTCCATCCTCCCCTCTCACGACCTGACGGTCACACTGGATGCCGACCTTCGCTGGCGTGACGGGGAAGGGCTGCCAGATTGCGCGCTAAAGCGCGGGACCGACGGGGCTCCTCTCACCATGACAACGCCACTCCGCCCGGCCGGTTCACCCTCACCCTAACCCTCTCCCCTCGAGGCAGAAGGAACCGAGCCCCCGAACCCATCCATTCCCTCCGCGGGATCTGACGGTCACTCTGGATGCCGGCCTTCGCTGGCGTGACGGGGAAGGGCTGCGAGGTTGCGCTAAAGCGCGGGACCGACGGGGCTCCTCTCAGCATGACAACACCGCTCCGCTCAGCCGGTTCACCCTCACCCTAACCCTCTCCCCTCGAGGGAGAGGGGACCGAGCATCCTGGTCCGCCCGGCTCAGGAGGAGACGGCGGCTCGCGCCGGACCGGGCGGTTGCCTGAGGACGAACGTCCCGCGCACGTCCCGGAGGCTCATCGCGCCGCTCTCCAGCAGCGCTCCGCGTATGCCGGGACGATGGCGCGTGCGAACGTCCACAGCGATCAG
>JAPOOH010000338.1 GCA_026713505.1 Chloroflexota bacterium
CCATCTTCTCGTAGAGCGGGTCCCAGTAGCGGTCGCCGAGCGGCGGGTCGGTCCAGTAGCCGCCGGACGGGTCCGGGTTGAGGTTGCAGCCGACGAAGCCCAGGTCGTTCACGGCGCGCTCCAGCTCCTGCACGACGCCGCGCTCCGGCGGCACGCCGGGCGACTGCGGCAGCGAGCACGCGCCGATGAACCGGTCCGGGTAGATGTCGCAGACGCGCCTGATCATGTCGTTGTTGATCTCGGTCCAATAGCGGCTGATGAGCTCGCCGCCGAAGTGGTGGCCCATCCACGAGGCGCGCGGCGAGAAAATGGCGACGTCCGTGCCGCGCTCGTTCTGCAGCTTGAGCTGGCCGTTCTCCAGGGAGGCGCGTATCTCGTCGTCGGAGACGTTGACCGGGTGCTTCAAGGGCGCGCCCATGAAGGTGATCTGGGTGGCGCGGAAGATCTGCACACCGGCTGGCGCGGTGGTGTAGTGGCCGTGGGAGTCGATGATCATCTGGTCCGTTGCTCCTGTGCGAAGAGGGAAAGTGTCGCCGCGCGGCGTCCCCCGGGAACGTTTCGCACGGTGAGCGCATACTACTCCAAGAGCACGGCAAGGTGTGAGCGGGCCCAGGGACGAGGCGCGTAGACTGGGAAGGGCATGGAACGAGCTATGCAGAAACTGACGACGTTCGCGAGGATGCTGCTGGCCGCGCTGGCGCTGGCGTCCCTGCTGCTGGCAATGGCCTGCGCTGCGGAGCCGCAGACCGATTCCCGGGACTCCCGGGAGTGGCTGGGGTTCTCCGAGGACGACGGGACAAGCGTAGCCTTAACGGCCGGCTCGGACGAGTCGACTGCCTCCGACGGCCCGATGATGGAGAACGCGTTCGCGGAGGAGGAGGTAGCTGCTGCATTGCCCGCTCCGGCCGGAGTTCCCGGCCCCCCAGGCGGCGATGGCGGCTCCGGCAGCGTTCGCGTTTCTCCGCTCGCTCAGAACCGGGTCATCGTGCACACGGCATGGATGTCGCTCGTCGTGGACGACGTCGCCGGTACGGTCGACCGCATAGCGGGTATCGCAGCGTCGCTCGGCGGATGGCTCGTCAGCTCGGACCGCGCGTCGAAGCACACCGGCGCGGTGGCCGTCCGCGTGCCCGCGCAGTCGCTGGACGGCGCACTGGACACGATCGAGGCGGGCGCGCGGGAGGTCGAGTCGCGCTCCGTCACCAGCGAGGACGTGACCGACCGGTACGTCGACACGCAGTCGCGCCTCACCAGCCTGCGGGCGACCGAGCAGCGGCTCCTTGGCTTCCTGGAGGAGACGCAGAACGTGGAGGAAGCGCTCCAGGTGCAGACCGAGCTCTCTTCCATCCAGATACAGATCGAGGAGATGCAGGGGCGGCTCAACTACTACGATCAGGTCGCCGCCTTCTCGCTGATTGAGGTCAGCCTTACGCTCGCACCGCTCGACATGAGCGTCGACGTGGGCCCGGACGAGGCGTTCCGGGTGGGGCAGCCCGCCAGGTTCCGCGCGACGTTCACGCCCCCGCCGGACATCGACGAGTTCCACTTCGAGTGGAATTTCGGCGACGGCTCGACGCTCGTGGGAACAAACACCGCGCCGACCCCGGACGGGCACCGCGTCACCGCGACCGTGAACCACGTCTACGCCGACGGCGACGACTCGCCGTACATAGTCTCCGTCTCGCTCACCGGCACGGGCGAGGGCGGCCTCGCGGAGGGCACGGACTCGCTGCTCGCGACCGTCACGGAGGTGCCGTCCATCTCGGTCTTCGCGGGTGAGCACCGCACCGTCGAGGAGGGCGAGGAGGTCCGCTACACCGCGTCTTTCACCGCGCCCGACGAGTTGTGGGACTACGAGTACCAGTGGGACTTCGGCGACGGCTCGCCGACCGTCACCGGCGAGATCGACGAGGGCACGCGCGTGGAGGCTACGCACACCTACGCCGACCACCGCCCCTTCCCTTACGAGGTGCAGCTGACCGTCAGCGCGATGAGCGACGCCGGGCGCATATCGTCCTCCGGCTCCTTCGAGGTATTCGTGAGCGAATCGGAGGGCTTCATCGTCGGCGGTTGGGACCTCGGGGACACGTTCAAGACGGCGGTGCGCACGCTCTCAGGCGTGGGCGTCGCGCTGCTCTACACCCTCATCTGGACCGCGGTCTTCAGCCCGCTCATCGTGCTCGCGTTCTTCGCGCTACGTCTCCTCAGGCGCGCCCGCCGCCGCTACCGCGCCTCGCACCCGCCGCGCCCGGACGCCCCGCCCGCAGGCGGAGGGGAGCAGTCGTAGCCAACGGTTGGGCGGCTGTCATTCCTCGACTTCGCTCGGAATCTCGGGAGACGCCCCGTCTGTGCACCACCGCTCTCCTGAGAGGATGCCTCACGTTGGAACGCTGGCTCCGCTCAACATGACAATGGGGGGCTTGTCATGCCGAGCGGAGCGGCGCGCTCCCACGCCCCAACCATTCAGGCGAGGTTCCTGCCTCCGCAGGAACGACGGAACGGCACGAGGAGCGTGGTTGGACAGGATCGCCATGAACGGACCCATCCTGTCCATCGATGTTGATTCCCCCTACGGCACCAGCGTGCCCGGCTCCGATGCCCAGACCCAGTAGCCCTTGCCGGTCACGATCTCAACTGTCACTACCTTCGTCTCTTCCGGAGTCGTCACGTTGCCATCGGCGTCCGTTACCGCCTCCCTGGTCACCACTTCACGGTAGCCGTCCTCGTCCGCGGTCGTGCCCTCGGGGGCGTCCGTGTCGGCCCCCTCGATGGTGCGCACCCACAAGCTCTGCAGCGTGTTGTACGTGTACGCGATGCGCCACGGGACGCTCTTGAAGTACTCGTCAGCCTCGCCACTGCCGCCGCCGTACGCGCCCGGAGGGGCGCCCGCCGGGTTCTGGAAGAGGTCTATCACCCCCACCAGGTTCCAGCCGTAGTTCACGCGCACCGCGGGCGGCACCGACGCCGGCTCTGCCTCGGGGATGAGCGTCGAGAGCTTCTGGAACGTCGTAGCGAATACCCAGTAGCCGGGGCCGGCCTCGATGCGTGTGAGGTTCCCGCGCCACTCGCCGTCGTCGTTCAGCGCAGCCGTCACCCAGTCCCCGTCTTGGTACGACAGCACGGGCGAGACGCGGCTCTCGGGCGGTATCACGGCGTCCAGGGAAGGCTCCGCCGGCGTCCCGGGCACGGAGATGAGGTTCCAGCCCGGCGTCAGCTCCAGCTCGTACGGCGTGCGCTCCACCACTCGGAACGTGTACGTGTCCGAGAACTCGTTGCCCGCGTCGTCGACAGCCGTGTAGGCGACCTCATGGCGGCCAAGGTCCAGCTCCAGGGTCTGGAACGCGAACTCCATGGGGCCCACCTCCGCCAGCCGGGTCATCATCGAGCCGTCGTCCAACATGATCTCCGTGATCGTCACCCCCGGGTGAGAATCGAAGAACTCGGGATCCGGGTTTCCGTCGCCGCAGCCGTCGGTCGGGCAGACGGCGTACTCCATCGCCTCCCCTGAGAAGTTCAGGTGCACGTACGGGTAGACGCTCTCCGTCTCATGGGGTTCGCCGAACTGGTGCGGGGTCATGCTCACTTCCGGCTCGATGCCGCCGTTGAACTCCCGGTCCACCTCCAACAGCGCCCCGGCGTCGTGCATCTTCGGCAGGTCCAGCACGAATTGCTTCTGGGCTTCCATCAACGGATGGGCTACCGGGGCGCCCAGCGCGGCAGGCGTTGTCGGAATGGTCGAATGTCGCTGGTGCCGGTCCGGCGTCCAGCCGCCCGACTCGCCGATGTTCCCCTCGGCGTCGTAACCGTAGACCACCAGGCCGAACAGCTCCTCCAGCCCGCTCAGGCCGGACACCGAGTACGTCCCGCGCCAGTGCTGCGCGTCCTCCTGCGTGGTGAGCGTCCCGCCCCGCTCAACGCTGCCGATCTGGTAGAGGAAATCGCCGGTGGGACCGCCATTTCCTACGGCCTGCGCCCAGTCGATGCTCGTGAAGTAGGATTCCGGGCGCCGCCGCAGCTCCTCGTCCGAGCGCACGTCGACGATGAACTCGCCACGGTGGTTCGCGACGGGCCGCCCCGTCGTTCCTGCGGAGGCGGGAACCTCGCTTGGGTTGACTGCAGTCACCGTGATGGTGAGGCGCGGCGCTATGCCGTCCCGCGTCCGGACGTTCTCGGTCTCGTTGGGATTGCCCGCGAGGTCGTACACGCCGCCGCCGAAGAGCAGCAGCTCCGGCGTTTCGTCGGCCTTCAACTCGCGCGCCAGCTCGACGTAGATGCGTGAACGCACGTCCTCGATAAGCTCGCCGTTGATGTCTATCGGCCAGTACCCCAACGCCGCCAGCCACTCTTCGTGCGTGCGGTTGTGGAAGTCCCAGTTTTCGCCTCCGTCGCCTCCGTCACCTCCGCCGACGCCGGTCTGGACGCGCCAGTACCTGATGCGGGACGCGTCGTTTCCTGCGAGGTCCTCCACCGGTCCGTACGGCGGCGGCTCGTAGCTGAGCGTAACGCCCTCATCGACCCCGATAGCCGAGCTCAGCGTTAGCGTCACGATGCGCCCGCTCACGCCGACGTCCGTCACCGAGCGTCCCGATACGTTGTACGCCTTCAGGTGGGGCACCGACCCGGTGTTCAGGAGCTCACTGTAGGTCAGTTTGAGCATGGTGCCGTCGAACGATGTCGATACCAGGTGCGGCGGAATCCTGTCCACGGTCGGGTTGGAGACCGTTGAGGCCGAGCACCAGAGCGTCCGCACAGCACCGGCAAGTCTCCTCCCGCTGCTGTCCTCGTAGACCGCCGCGATCTCCCCTTGCGCGTTGAAGTCCTTCCGAGTAGTCCATTCGAAGAAGCCCTGGTAGCTGACGCTCGTCTCGTGGCCGTCTGCTCCGAGAGCCGTGTATTTGAAGGCGCGGTCCAGGGTCACTTGGAAGTCCGGCGGGTAGAAGAGCTGCCAGTAGTACCCCACGCGTTCCCACCCGCTCGGCACGTTGTCCGGCGTTGGCCTGTGCACGGCGGAGAACAAGACTTCATCGTTGTTCCCGTTGTGGATCTCGCACTCGAGGGATGCATCGGGTCGAAGGACCTCCGGGAGCACCACGGGCACTGACGGCGGGTGCAGCAGGTACGGCTTCACCAACTCGGCATCCAGGCCCAGTGAAGTCGACGGCGCTGTTCGCGCGTCGAGGTTGTAGGTCGCGGTTCGCTGCGCGCTCCCGAAGTTGTCCGTGTGTGAGCCTGCGGATGCATATCTCAAGGCCACCAGGACACGCATCTCGTCTTCGTCCGTGTCCCTGATCTGGGCCTCGATGTACCGCCCGAGCTCGGACGCCCTGGGGATGCTGTAGGTCCAGGTGCTAGACGTGGAGTCGGTCGGATCAAACCGCTGCAGGTCCTCGACGACCAGCACTGCGTTCTTGACGAGGATGGCGAGCCGGTAGCCGTTGCAGTCGTGGTCGTTGAGCCGGTCCCAGGAGATCGAGGCGGCGCCGGTGGTCTCGTTATATCTGAAGCTCAGGCTCGTGATCCTGGTGCCCGAGGCGGGGACCGTACAAGTGTCCTGCGCCTGCGGCGCAAGCTGCGGCGCAAGCTGCGGCGCGGCCCGGGGCGCTGGCGGCCCGTACGAGAGGCGCTGCGGCGCCGGGGGCGCAGTCCCGTCACGTCCCAGCACCCTCCGCTCCGGCAGCGGCGCCTCGGGCGGATGGACCACACTCACGACCTCGTGCCCGGCGACCTTGATGAGGTCCGGCGTGATGTTCCTGCGTAGCGGCTCCCCGAAGTCCACCATGATCCACGAGCGGTCGGCTATCTCCCTGCCGCCCTTCATGAACTCCAGGTCGTACGCGATGCCCGTCCACGCCTGCGTGGCGGTCGGCTCGGTGTCGTCCACCGTGAACAGGTACGGCTTCTGCTCGTCCCTCTCGTCCAACACGTAGGTCACCGTCGCGTTGCCCGCACGGTCCCTGGCCGTGACCTCCATGTAGTACGGGCCTTCATCCATGCTGTCGCCGCGCGCCGAGAACGCGTACGCAACTCCCGGGCGGCTCCCCACGAGCGTCCACCTGCCGGTGTGCGTGACGTCCTCCGCGGTGTTGACGTGATCGTCCTTGCCCCAAACCATCACGTCGATGTCCGCGGCGTTGCCGTTCACGCTGATCTGGCCGGCGGACGGCATCGACAGCGGCTCGCCGCTCGTCGTGTGGTCCTCGTCCCTGTTCGCCTGCGTGTAGTCGCCGTCCTCGGTAACCACGAGCTCGCCGTCGTGCCGCAGGCCCGCGTCGTCGTCGCGCACTGTGAACGCGAACTCGAGGTCCCGCGAGCGGTAGTAGCCCAGGTCCTCCGGCGTGACGTCGAGCAGGTCCGGCCCTTCGCCGTCCACACGCACTGAGACCGTACCGGCGCCCTCCATGCTGACCGTGATGATGTCGTTGTGCCGCGCGAGGATCGAGGCCGTGTCGTCCTGGCCAATGCCGCCCGTAATGTCGTAGCTGACGTCATCCGGGTCATTGGGGTCGTCGTCGCACGCGGGGCCGTGGTTGTCCGCGTACAGCGCTTCACCTTGATCATCCTCCGCGCGGGAGTCGAGCACGCGCACGAACGCCTGGTAGTAGCTCTGCATCTCGTCTGGAGGTCCGGTTATCGTCGTCAGAGGCACCTGCACGCTGATCGGGTCGCCGGTGCGCCCGTTGCGCACCTCGGCGATGGCACAATCGCCCCCCGGGTCCGCGATGCTGGTGCTCTCCACCGTGATGAGCAGCGTGTTGTACGCCTCCGGGTCGTTGGAGACGTAGAGCGTATTGTTGAAGTACGTGTTCTGCGGGGATACCCGCCCGTCCGCCAGGTAGGCGGTGTCGGTCATCTTGCGATGGAAGCCTTGCGTGCCCAGGTAGGTCCCGGGGTTCGCGTTGGGGACGTAGACCGTCGTGCTTGTCCCGTCGGCCTCCTGGTACGTCGTCTCGTCGTTCTTCTGAAGCTGGGCGTCCTCGATGTCCGCGAACACCCCGACGCTCAGGCCGTTGCCGCTGCCGGTTCTGCCGTCCGTGTGGTCGAACGTCGACTGCCCGAACGCGGGTAGCAGCGCCAGCAGCGCAACGGCTGCGGCGAAGGCCGCCGTCGCCACGACGATGCGCGCGGAACGGCTCGCAGTATCACTGAGGGATGCGGTCTGGTGTCTCACGCGCTTCACCTGGGGGCTGGGTGATCCGCACGCAGGCATTCTGCCCGGCCGGGTGGCGGGGGTCCGTTCTTCCACCCCGGCGCAGATTTGGGCCGTCGGCGCCCTGGGCTGAGGGCGCTTCTCCCGCGTGCCCACCGATTGTCAAGCACACTTAAGCGCCACTCAATGCGATAGGCCTGCGCGAAAGTGACACTCAAGCGCAGGTTCCGAGCGGAGCCCGCTTGCCACGACGCGCGATCCGGGCCAAGATTGCGGCTGACATCACTGGCTACGAGAGGTGACACATGTCGGAAGTTGACGAAGCGAAGGCGTTCGTCGAGCCCACGGGCGAGAAGGAGCGCGCAGGAGTCGGCTCCTGGAAGATACCGCGGACCCCGTACGACCGGTTCATGGAGGCGCAGGAGATCCCCATCCACCGCGGCCTCGGCATGTACGACATCCGCGAGATACCGAAGAGCCCGTGGAAGCGCATGGGCGGCCTCGGCTCCTTCATCCAGCTGGACGGCACGGACGGCAAGCTCGGGATGTACGCCTGGGAGCTTCCCCCGCGCTCCGAGTCGACCGTCGAGCGCCACGTCTACGAGGAGGTCTACTACGTCTTCGAGGGCCGCGGCACAACCGAGGTCTGGCGCGAGGGCAGCGACCGCAGGCACACGTTCGAGTGGCAGGCCGGCAGCCTCTTCGCGATACCGGTCAACACGAACCACCGCATCATCAACGCGAGCTCCGGCCCCGTCGTCCTCGTCGGCGGCACGACCGCCCCGCCCCTCTTCAGCCTCTTCGACAGCGAGCGCTTCATCTTCGAGAGCGACTTCGCCTTCACCGACCGCTTCGACGACTCGGACGACTACTTCCGCCCGAAGGACACCCCGCTGGTCGCCGACCCTATGCGGGAGCGCGCCATGCGCGTCACCAACCTCATCCCGGACATGGCGACCTGCGAGCTGCCGCTGGACAATCAGCGCTCCCCCGGCTACCGGCGCGTCATCCCGCAGATGGCGCATGGGCGCTTCAACATGTTCGTGGGCGAGCACCACAGTGGCCGCTACTCCATGGCGCACCACCCGCCCGGCCCCGGCTCCGTCGTCCTCATATGCATCAAGGGCTCCGGCTACACGGTCGCGTGGCCGCAGAGCGCGACGATACGCCCGTGGGAGTCCGGCAACGGCGAGTCCGTCATGAGGCAGGACTACCGCCCCGGCGGAATGGTGGTGAACAACCCCGGCGGCACCGGCTGGTTCCACATGCACCACAGCACCGGCAGGGAGCCGCTGCGGCTCCTCGTCTTCGGCGGGGTTCCCCAGGGCGTCGGCATACAGCTCATGCGGCAGGGAGAAACCGAGATATCGGGCAACCTGCCGCTGGAGATGGGCGGGCGCAGCATCACCTACCACGCCGAGGACCCGTTCATACGCGAGGAGTACAAGCGCATGCTCGCGATGGAGGGCGTCGAGTTCGATATGCCGGACTGGGCGTACACCGGCGAGGTACCGACCGGCCACACGCTGCAGGTCAGCGGGCCGTGACGAAGGTCGGTTTCCTCGCTCCCCTCACATGCTGGAACGACCTCCCGATCGTCGCGGGTGACCTCGCCATGTACCGGGCAACGCTCACGGCGATGGGCGCGAAGCCGCGAAACACCGGCCGGGGGCGACTGCTCGACGACTTCTAAACGTTGCGCACAGCAAAGTCACGCGCTGCGCGGAACGCCTGCCCTCCCCGCAACCGCACGTCGTCCGCAGGGGGTTCCGGACTCGCGCCGGGCCTGCTCAGTGGCGTACCGGCGGCGAGTTCTTCCTCGCTCACCCACAGCCAGCCGTCCGGAAGGCCGGTCACGGGAGCCAGGGGACGGCAGATGTAGATGAAGTCGATGTGCTGGTGGAAGCCGTCCACCGGATCGTCGATGTCCTCGATCAGGATGGTCAACGGAGGCGGTATCTGCGCAGGGCGAGCAAGGTCGTCTTCGAAGTGCGGGGGAGGCACCACCTCCACCGCTATTCCGGTCTCCTCCTTCACTTCGCGCACCACCGCCTGCACCGGGTCCTCGTTTGCCTCGACGTGACCACCGGGCGGGAGCCACATGCCCAGCTTGGGGTGCCAGTGCAGCAGCGTCGCGCCGTCCTGAACGACGAAACCGGTGGAGGTGAAGTGTCTGACGAGGGACATCGGCGCCTGTCGAGGCTCTCCCCTACGGCGCGACCCACGAGGCGTCGTGGACGCTCGCTATCGCCTTCTCCGCGACCTCGAAGATGTAGCGCGCGGCGCTGGGCCCGCCGTCCGTGCGGTCTATCGAGTCAGCGCGGTAGCCTACCAGTCCATAGCTCACGTAGATGCGCCCGTCCGACTCCGGCCCCGTCTGCCCGCCGATGACCGGGATGCGCATCGTCTTCGCCACGTCGGCGTAGATGTCGAGCGTCACGTTCGTGAGGTCTATCATCACCGCGCCAGCGTCCTGCACGGCGTTCGCCCACTTCATGATGTGCTCGTGCGCCTCCGGCCCGCCGTGACGCGGCTCGAACACCTGGAAGCCGATCTGCGGGTAGACCGGAAGCCCCGCCTCGATCACCGCGAGGACGTCGTCGAACAGCTCCTCTTCCTGCGTGCGGATGTCCACCTTCGTCATGTCCGCGCCCGTTTCCGCCTTGATTCGGCGGGTAGCTTCCTCCACGGCCTTCGGCCCCGCGTTGCAGACCACCGTCGGCATGTCGACGTTGATGACGGCCCGCTCCGCGACGCGGCCTACCGCCTTGCCGAACAACAGCATCGCCTCCATCGAGAACTCGTCGTCGCTCTCCATGCCCAGGAACGTCCTGCTCACGCTGTCGCCGACCGAGAGCAGGTCAACGCCCGCGCGCTCCAGGATGCGCGTCATCTGCACGTCGTAACAGACGCCCGCCGCGATGTTCTTCCCGTCGTTCTTCATCCGTTGCAGGTCAGCGATGGTCATCCGCGCCATGTCGTCCCTCCTCCTGTCTGTTCACGATCAAGTGCTTCCATGCGGTTACGTCACTATCTTGCCGTTTTCCCTGGCGGTCCGGGCGTAGTGGGACAACGGCTTGTCAAACACGGCGCCACTGTCATGCTCGATCACTATTCCGCGAATGTCATAGTCCTCAAGTGTCGAGAGGCGAACATACCCAAGCTCAGGCTGGCCGATGCCCATGTCGCAGAGGCCGAATAGCTTGTCTCGGTCGGTGCCGTCCTGAAAGGCAAGAAGCCATGCCCAGTTGCCGTAGGGCGTGAACAGTTTGACAACAGGCACGGGGTCGTCGTGATTGCGGTTTTCCCTCAATCGTTGCAGCGTCTCTGTGGACAGCAAACCCATGTTGGTCTTCCTCTACTACACTCAACCAGCTTACGATGCCGCCGGAGCACAGAGGCGCTCGCGCGCCGCGGCGTCGAGCTCCTCACCCTCCTGCACGAGCGTGTCCGCGAAGCGCACCCGGTACACGGAGCCGTCGCGCGAGGCCAGCGGCGCATCCCCGCCGTCCGCGAGCGAGCGGGCCTGCCGGATCAGCCTGCGCCGCATCCTGATGATGGCGGCGTCGCTGGTGCCGAGGTGCTCCTCGGATCGCGCCACGATGGAGCCCATGCTCTCCTGTACCGCCATGTCCTGCGCCTGTATGCCGGGGATGCCGCTGAACGTCCCGTTCACCTGCACCTCCCGGTCGATCATGTAGTCGTTCTCCATGTTGCGGACGGGCAGGAACGAGCCGGGGAGCGCGGGGCCTGCGAACTCCTCCGCGGCCTCGATGTCCTCGCCGCTCAGCGGGCGCTCTTCGTTCCAAGTCGCCACGATCGTCCAGCAGCTGTCGTCGTCTATCGGCGTCCACGCGATGCCCGCGCTGTTCATGCCTGGCTTCGCCGAACCCTGTCTGAACAGGTTGTAGAACGGCATCAGCCAGTGGGTGAAGCGCCAGTAGTGCGCTCCCTCGCCGATGTCCCGCCGCGCCCCGACGCGCAGCCCGTAGTCCGTGTCCTCCGGCAGGAAGACGGGCGAGCGGTCCAGCGCGTGGTAGCGCGTGCGCAGGTCGGTCGCGGCCCGGGCGCGCTCCAGCCACGCGGGCGTCCGGCGGAACGAGTCCACCGTCGAGTGCAGGAAGTTGGAGTGCGCCGAGTCAATGCCGCCCTCGAGGCCCTGCACCCAGTTCGTGCGCTCCAGCCGCTTCGTGACGTGAACGTGCGACGGCGGCAGCCGTAGCCACGAGAAGTCCGGCATCGCAGGTATCTGCCCCGCCGGCCCGAGATACGCCCAGACGACCCCTCCGGCCTCGACCGTCGGATACGCGGTCTGGCGCACCTTCTCCTTGTAGTTGCTCGTCGCGGGCTCGGACGGCATATCGACGCACTGGCCGTCCGCGTCGAACTTCCAGCCGTGGTAGATGCAGCGTAGTCCGTGCTCCTCGCTCCGCCCGAAGTAGAGGCTGGCGCGGCGGTGCGGGCAGCGCTCCGCCAACAGGCCCACGCGCCCGGACGTATCGCGGAACGCGACGAGCGCCTCGCCCATCAGGCGCGTCCGGATGGGCGGACAGTCCGGCCTCGGCAGCTCGTCCGAGACGAGGAACGGAGCCCAGAACCTGCGCAGCAGGTCGCCCATCTCCGTCCCGCGGGACGTTGCGGTGAGCAGAGCGTTGTCCCCGGCGCTGAGCAAGACCCATGCCTCCTGCCGCCATGACGGTGCGGCACGGCAAAGATAGCACGAACCGGGGGTGGATGCCCTACGCCGCCACCAGCATCCCCTCCCGCACCGCCAGCCCCAGGCCCGGCGCGCCAGCGCCTGCCAACGTCAGCACGCCGCCGTCGCCGAACATCAGGCTCTCCGCCGTCAGGTCCTCGCGCAGCAGGTGCGTCCCGAACGCCCCCTCACACGCTGCAAGCACCGGGCGCGCCGCCTGCATCACCGTCAACCCCGCCCGCGTGAGGATGCTCGTCTCCCCCACCTGCGCCCCGACGATGACGCCCATCCCCAGGCTCGCGGCGCGCTCCACCACCTCCAGCGACCTACCGATGCCGCCCATCTTGGAGACGCGCACGTTCACGATCCACCGCTCCGGGTTGCTCAGGCCGTCCAGCTGCGAGGCGCGTAACAGGCTCTCGTCCAGGACGATGCGGACGCCGCACGCCTCGCTCACGCGCTCGAATCCCGCCAGGTCGCCCGCCGTGAGCGGCTCCTCGACCGCGAACACGCTGCCGAGCGCGCTGAGGTGCGCGATGCACTTGTCCGCCGATGCCCAGAGGTTGTTGGCGTCGAGCCGCACCCGCAGGTGCTTCTTCTCCAACACGCGCAGCTTCCGCCGGTCGCGCCCGAGGTCGCCGGAGACCTTCACCTTGAAGTCCTGGAAGCCCTTCCTGCGGTACCGGAAGAACTGCAAGCGGTACACGAGGTACGGCGAGTCGCCCAGCACGGCGGAGTACGTGAAGCCGCCGTCGATGCGGGGCACGCCGACGACGTCCTCTACCGGCACGCCCTCCGCCTTGCCGAGCAGGTCCAGCACCGCGAGCTCGATGGCGCAGAACGCCGCCGGGTGCTCGTCGATCTCGGCCCTGTGGGCGTCGGCCCACGCGCGCAGGCTCGCCCCATCGGTCACCTCGTCCGCTACCGCCTGCGCGTGACGGCGGATAAACGCGGCCCCGCCCTCCACCGTCTCGCCCGTCACGTAATCGCGGGGGCAGCCCTCGCCGTAACCGGTGAGGCCGTCGTCCGAGCGCGCCGCTACGATGAGGTTCTCGGCGCGGGAGCGGCTGGCCGACGCGTGGCGGAAGACGGCCTTGAACGGCACGGGAAAGCTGTAGACGTCCGATCGCTCGATGCGCAACGGCTCACTCCGCCACAGCGATGGCGTCGAAGTCGAACGCACAGTCCCGCGTGTACTGCAGGTGCAGGTACTTGAACTGCGCGTCCCGCTGGCCCGACGCGACGCAGCTCTCGCGGTAGCGCCCGCCCGCGCCGCCCGGCAGCAGCCGAACGCGCAGCGGCGCGAGCCGCCCGCTCTTGCGCTTGCCCTCGTACTCGATGTTCGAGGCGCTGAGCAGCCGCTCGATCTCCTCCGCGGCGGCGCCTCCGGCGGACGCGGCGGTCTCCACGTAAAGCGTGTAACCGGACGCCGCCTCGTCCGCCAACATGATGAAGAAGTCCGGCGGCGCGCCCGACGGAGCGAAGGCGGAGGTCACCGCATCC
>JAPOOH010000339.1 GCA_026713505.1 Chloroflexota bacterium
GCAGGAGTTGCCGTACGAATTCGATGATGTCGCGCTCGTCTTCTTCGAGGCCACTGGTGTCCTGCCTGTGCCTGACGGCTTCGATGGCCTCCTCCCGCATGTCGGCGGCGCGTCCGGCCCGCACGTGCGCGTCCCACTCGTAGGTCGCGTCCTTCTCCCTGGCTACCGCGATGATGGCCAGTTCGCGCTCGACGGGGCTGAGGGTCGAACCCAGCCTGACCTGCGCGCCGGCCGCCATGACTTTCTGAGCGAGGCCGGGGCTGTGCATGAGGACGGCGAAGGGCCCGCGCACCCCGTGCAGCGTTTCGACGATCGCGTCGAACTCAGCATGCCGGTCCTCGGGGATCTGGGCCTTGTCGGTGATCATCTCGATGCGTGGCATGACTTCTCCTTGGGGTATCAACGCCCGGTCTGTTCGGGAGAGCTTCCCGGCTATTGTACTGCTACAGGCCCACCAGACTGGGCGAATCAAGAACCTACGTATCGCGGTTTACTCCAGCGGTGTAATCGGGCACTCGCCGCCCCACCTGAGGAAATGAAGAAGCATGGCCTCGGCCCAGGGACAGGGCCTTCCGGCACATGGGCCTCCCAAATAGTACCCAACGTACTGGCCACTGCTCGGCAATGGACCGTTGCAGGCTGAGGAGTGTGTACAATAGCGACGGAAGCAGGGGATGGCCTCCTTACGCCAGCGCAATGGCTACGGTGTCTTGGAGCGCCGAGATTTGACGGACGGCTTGAGCACACGTAGCAGGTGACGAGGCCAACCGGCAATGCGATACATCAGCGAATGGTTTCACGTATCAGTAACCCTCAGGTACGGGGAGGTCTGTACTGTCGACTGGTATGACGTAGGCGGGAGCACTGCTCGAACGACTCGACTATATCCTGCAATCATAGGGAAATCTGTGCGACGCTCTGCACGTCCAAAAACATCCATGAGTCCATCTCCGGTCCACCGTGAGGAAAATGCCTTGGAGAAGTGGGTCCATGCAGTTGGGGCTACTGGTGCAGTAAATCTCTATAGAACGACTGCCGAAGTCCTTGCCTGGAGCGATGGTCAGGAAGTGCGGTCTATGCTGAAAGAACCGGGAGATGGAATGTTCCTCAATTCACTCGATTACCTCCGTCTATCTTCACAGTTACTGGAGATGCAGCGTCGAAGAAACGGAGATGATGAAGGCGATGTGCGAGACCTTTCCCCGGACTTGAACCACCCTGAGAACCGGATCTTGATTCCTCCATGGAACGACCCGGAAATGATTGGGCAGGCGATCCTGAACATCATGGCTATGGCTGGACCTCCTACTCGTAATTCCGAGGGCTCTGTTTTCGACCGTCCGCGCCCAAAGCTGCAAACCAAACTGCACAAGGCGGCCATAGCAGGAGACCTGTCTTCATTTCCCAAGACCACGCGAGGAAACCGGAGCCTGGACGCGAGAGACAGCGAAATGGTTACCCCTCTCATGCTGGCTGCGCGTAGTGGAGCTATCGAGATTGTTGAAAGGCTAGTCACATTGGGCGCTGATTCCAGTCTTGTTGACGAACGAGGCTATACACCTCTCCATCACGCCTCACTGGAAGGACACATACTTGTTGTTGAAATGCTACTCAACGCGGGCGCGCCGATCGACGTAACTGATGAAGTAGGCAGGACCCCTCTCCATGTCGCCGCAGCTCATGGTTGTAGCGAGGTCGCGGCGCGACTCCTAGCGTCAGGCGCTGACGTAAGAAGCAGGGATGAAGAGTACGAATCAACGCCGCTGCATCTTGCGGCGCGAGGCGGGCATGCGGGACTGGTTCCCATACTCGTGAGTCATGGAGCCGATGTCGATGCGATGAACGAGGCAGGGCGTACTCCTCTTCATGTTGCTGCGTCCTACGGCTATGCGGATGTAGTGAATGCGCTCGTCGGTGCAGGAGCCGACGTGAACTATCAAGACGTTGACGGGGAAACACCCCTCTTTCGGCCTGTGTTCTTCCAGCACGAGGACATCCTGCGTCTTCTCATCAGCTCAGAGGGAGACGTGCATGTGACCGACGCAAATGGGGATAGCCCCTTGCACGTCGCGGCAAAAATGAACAGGGAACGGGCAGCGGCCATCCTGATAGACTCAGGCGCCAACCTCGAGGCTCTGAATGCCGAAGGTCTGACTCCAATCGATTGCGCTCTGGTCAACCCTCATTTCAGCGGTGGTCTTTTTGGTAACTACGGCTACCGGGAGCATAACTCGGAGGTCGCGGAACTCCTTGCGCAGCGCGGCGCTACCCTGGATCCGATGCGGCTCCCCGTGGAGGAGCGCCACATTCTCTGGCCCCACCTTACACCTGTCGAATTCCTGATGCCGAGCGGAGACATTGACGAAGTCAAGGTGTTCCTGGGAATCACGCGAGGTGAGCGCCATGACACTGGCCTCTGGCGCACTGTGTGGCGGAACGCGCAGGGACGCTTGGGAATGAAAGAGGGGGAACTCCCGCCTCCGGGTGATCAGCGACGGTCTCTCCCCGAGTCCGCGAGGAGTGCCCTGGAGCTCGCAAGCAGAACGGAATGGCAACCGCACCACCAGAGCAAATACGTGAACGCCAGCAGTATGCTTCATGACGCCGTAGAGAAGGACATGATTGACCTGGTCGAGTTTCTGTTGTTGCACGGCGTGTCCATGGCTCCGGTTTCTCACAGCGGAGGGACTCCATTGCATCGGGCCAGTGCATGTGGCCGGGAGAAAGCAGCAAGAGTGCTCCTTGAACGAGGAGCCGACATCGAAGCGCCTCAAGATCCTCCCGGGCGCTTGCATCCATCTGCACGAGCATTCGGTCGTCACATTCGACCCGGGTGGACGGCCCTCGATCAGGCGATAAGTAGCGGACAGATCGGCATGGTCACCCTTCTTCTCGACATGGGAGCGAAGCCGCCGGACAGACTGGAGGACGCTCTCTCCGCCAGCTTTCTTGCCATAAGTCGCGTCTCCTTTGGAACTGAATGGGGTTTCCAGCACCCCTTGAGTACCTTCAACAAGCACGCGTTTGATGCCATCGTCGATCTGTTCCATCGTCGGGGGACTCCGATCGTCGGCTTCGACAAACTACAAGAGATAAACCAGGAATGGGAACGCAAGAGAGCCCGGCTGGCCAGGGAAAAGAAGCGGGCCGCTCGGCGGGAAGCGATGGCAAACTGAATCGACCTTCAGCGGCCGTGCGACTCCCCAAGCCGCTTGGAGGACCCCATGGGCTGAACATCGTACTTGCGCAACTGCTCTGCTGCGTCGATCCGACGCCAGGGATTGCCACGTGCGAACTCTGCATTGGCCGATGGCATCCCCGGAGGTTGCTTCAGTCTTTCGTTGCCGGGTGAAGGCGTATGGCGCATGGTCATCGCCCCGGCAGCGACATCTTCAACACTGACCCCCTTCGCTCCCAGCACAAGCAGATTGGCGTTCTCCGGGGCGTTCAACACGAGAACCGGCTTGCCTCTTGCCAGTAGACGTCGTGCCAGCGACTCGAGCTTGCTCCTGGGCGGGGCGTGGGCAATGAAGACTTGTCTGGCAATAGCTGCGATCAGTTCGTCACGCTCTCCCTGCATCACAGTTCCGGGCTTGCGAAGGGCAAATGAGCGCGGAGTAATAACCATAGCGCGATTCGCGCCAATCTCCAACACGGGAAGATTCACGTTGAAGATGTCTCGCGCGGGACACACGATGACCTCCTGCCCCGCACTGAGGATCGTCCTCTTCCATACATCCTCCAGTGCTGAGTGGAAGCTGCCGATGATTGGTACCCGAGCGTCTCGGATCGCGTCGACAACGTCAAAAAGGTGGACGGTCGACATCCCGGGGGTCTTTGGTGACCAGAAGACCGCGGTGTACGCTTTCGCATCAAGCACGGGCAGTGGCCCGACGGCGAGAAAGTCCCGCTCCGCTCCCACTGGCATCTCTGAGACGGCCCTCGAGAGAACCGGATGGTCATGAGCTCCGAGCTGATAGACATCCAACATTGTGTACCGATCCGGTGCCATGCTCAGGCTCCCTGCCTCTGGCGTCATCTCAAGTTGCCAACATTATGCCCCAGCTCGGGAAGTATCGAGGCAGCCGTCGAACCAGATGGCGCGGTGAGAAGAAGCTCGATGACGCTATTGCGTCTCAGTCATCAATGAGCCGGGAGGGGTGCGTCGCGTAGGATATGCCAACCCCCGATAACACGGTTGGAGGCTGACGCATGCTCACGAATCGAGAGAACCGGTTGAAGCGGCTTGAGCGGCTCACGGAGACACCCATGACACTGCTTGCTGTTTTCACGATACCGCTGCTGCTCGGCCCCTATCTGTGGGACGACGAGCCGCACCTGGGATGGGACTTCGCGGTCTGGGGCGTCTTTGCGATAGAGCTCCTCGTGCGTACCAGCCTTGCATCTGACAGACGTACCTATCTCAGGTCGCACTGGGTAGACGTGCTCCTGGTGGCAGTGCCCTTCTTCCGCCCGTTGCGATTGCTGCGTATAGCCGTCGTTGCCTTGCGGATCGGCGTTGGAGTTGGCCACGCCCTCTCGCTAGAACGGCTGCTCATCTACGCAACGACGCTTGCGGTGGTCTGTGCATGTGCCGCGCGCATAGTCGAACCGGAGACGTTCCTAACACTCACTGACGCGCTGTGGTGGGCGCTGGTTACGATGTCAACGGTGGGCTACGGCGACATTTCACCGGCCACGGATGCCGGGAAGGCCGTGGCTGTCCCACTCCTGGTAGGAGGGATAACGGTTTTCGGCGTGCTGACGGCCAATCTCGCTTCGGTGATGGTCCAGGAGCAGGCCAAGGCCAGAGAGAAGGCGTAAGGACAATAGGGCGGGTACGCTGGTCGGTGACGGCGCACCCGGTGGACAGCACGACTCGCGCCCCTTCCACCTGCCTCACCGCATGCGCTGCCCTGCGAACGTGTGGCTTGGCGGCCACCCAGGGTTCCCGCCGGTGCGGGAACGACGGGGGCCGGGGGCGAGGTTCCTGCCTCCGCAGGAACGACGAGGGCACCGCCTTTCACAGGAGCGACGGCCACCACCAGCCGGCCATGCGGCATCGTGCAGCGTGCGCTAGAATCCGGCCATCCTCAGTGTGGAGCGGGGGAATGAAGGCAAAGCGCAGGCCTTTGCAGGAACGATGGTAGTAGGGGCAGGAACGACGGGTTCAAAGGCGAAAGGAGGACGGCATGACACAGGCGTTCGGAGCATATGGAGCCCGCACGGCGCAGGGCATCGACGAGCACGTCGCATTCCTGGAGGCGACGCCCAAGCGCATCCGCGCGACCTTCGGCGGCGAGACGATCGTCGACAGCAAGCACGCGGTCATCATGTACGAGACGCGGCACCAGCCCTTGTACTACTTCCCGATGGCGGACGTGCGGATGGACCTGCTGGAGGAGACCGATAAGAGCACTTTCTGACCGATCAGGGGAGACGCTCAGTACTGGAGCGTCAAGGTCGGCGACCGGGTGGAGGAGAACGCGGCCTGGGCGTACCAGGAGCCGCTGGAAGGGTGCCTGGACGCGCGGGACTACCTGGGGTTTTACTGGAACAAGATGGACGGGTGGTTCGAGGAAGAAGAAGAGGTCTTCATCGGCCCGAAGGACCCGTACACGCGCGTTGACTGCCTGCAGAGCTCCCGCCACGTGCGGGTGGAGCTGAACGGCGTGACGGTGGCGGAGACGGACCAGCCGGGGATGCTGCTGGAGACCGGGCTTCCGCACCGCTACTACATCCCCGGCAAGGACGTGCGGAAGGACCTGCTCCGCCCGAGCGAGCGCGTGCTGGGCTCCACCTACAAGGGGCTGGCGAGCTACTTCCACGCGGACGTGGGAGGCGAGACGTTCGAGGACGTCGCGTGGATGTACCGCGACCCGACCGTGGAGTCTGCGAAGATCGAAGGGTACGTGTGCTTCCCGCAGGGCAAGGCGGACGTGTACGTGGACGGGGAGCTGGAGCCGAAGCCGAACACGAGGTGGGACTAGGGGAGGGCGGCCCTCAGCCAGTCAGCCCTCGCAGCCCCGCCGGTTCACCCCCATCCTGACCTTCCCCATCAAGGGGGAAGGGATCAGGAAACGCGCCCCTACGCAGCAAACTCGCCGCGCAGTTCGCGGTAGAGGCGGGACATGAGCGGCGGGAGGCGGTCCTCCTGCCGCCCCCAGCCGGAGAACGGGCCGAGGTCCAGCGTCGCGAGCGCCTCTTCCTCGGAGCGTCCCTGCGTGAAGCTGCGCTCGCCGTGCGCGGTGATGCGCAGCAGGCACTCGCGCATCTCTACGAGGTCGGCACGCGTTCCCAGCGGCCCATGACCAGGCACGACAACGTCGCAGTCCACCTGCACCGCGCGATCGGCGGTTTCCCCCCACGCGAGCGGGAAGCCGTCCCTCGCGTTCGGGATGTACTGGTGGAAAGAGAGATCGCCCGCAAAGAAGACGCCCTCCGTCGGCAGGTAGACGGCGATGTCGCCGCGCGTGTGCGCCTTGCCGAAGAAGCGCAGCTCGATGGGACGCTCGCCCAAGTGGAGTGTGAGGGTGTCGTTGAAGGTCAGGTTGGGCGGGGTCTGCGGCAGGTCGCGCCACTCCTCGTAGATCGCGGGGTAGAGGTCGCGGAGGAAGGCGCGGTGTGGCTCCCACTCGGTGGCGAGGTCCTCGCGGCAGGTGTCGTGGGCGATGATGGGCGCCTGGGGCATGAGCGCGTTGCCGAAGAGGTGGTCGCCGTGCCAGTGGGTATTCACGACGTAGCGCACGGGCTTGTCCGTGACGCGGCGCGCCTCGGCCAGCAGGCGTTCGGCGAGCGCTGGGGTCATCAGGGTGTCGATGATGACGACGCCTTCCTCCTCCACGAGGAAGCCCGCGTCCGTCGCACCGCCCGCCTGGATGAATGCGTACGCGCCGGGAGCGACCTCGATGGCGCCGGTGCGGTAATCGCCCTGGGTCATGGCCGCAACCCCGGCACAACCTTCGTGCTGAGGACGTCTATGGTCCGCTGCACGTCGGCGAGGCTCCGGGCCTGCGGCAGGAAGACGAAGTGGCTGACACCCGCTTCCGCGTACTGTCCGAGCGTCGCGGCGATGGCCTGCGGCTCGCCGGTGAGCGCGCCGCGCTTCTCCGCGCCGGGCAGGTCCGGTTCGCTGCGGAGGTCGACCAGCACGCGGAGCGACAGGGAGACCGCGTTGTCGCCGCGTCCGTGGGCTGCCGCCTCCTCGTTCATGGCGCTGTGGGAGTCTGCGAGTTGCTGCGGTGTCGTGCCGAAGAGCGGCGGGAACCAGGCGTCACCGAACCGGGCGGCGCGGCGCACGACGGGCTTCGTGTGGCCACCCACCCAGATGGGCGGATGGGGCGCCTGCGCCGGGTGCGGGTAGGACTGGACGCCGCTCACGTCGAAGAAGCGTCCCTCGAATCGGATCTCCTGCTCCGTCCATGCGGCGCGCATGAGATGCAGGCTCTCGTCCAGGATGGCGCCCCTGTGTTCGAAGTCCAACCCGAGCGCCTCGAACTCCTCGCGCAGCCAGCCCGCCGCGACACCGAGGATGCTGCGTCCGCCGGAGAGGACGTCCAGCGTCGCGGTGGTCTTGGCCACGGCGAGGGGATGTCGCAGCGGCAGCAGCGTGACCGCCGTGCCGAGCTTCACCCGGGACGTGAACCCCGCGACGTATGCAAGCGTCGTGAACTGGTCGAGGAAGGGCAGGCCGGGCGCGATGAGGAACTCACCGTCGGCGCTGTAGGGGTAGGTGGAGGTGTGGCTGGTGGGCAGGACGACGTGGTCGGCGGCCCAGACGGAGTCGAGTCCGGACGCCTCGGCCTGCTCCGCGACGAGCCGGACAGCTGAGGGATCGTCCATGCCGATGGTGGGGAGTGACACGCCGAACTCGATCATGCGGAGCATGGTACAGGAGGAAGCGGCAGGCGCGTATACTTGCCGCCGCATACCTGACCGAACGGAGGCCTCACCGATGGCGCTCGACACCAGAGAGTTTCTCGCTGAGATGCAGCAGTTGCAGGAGCGGAAGCACAGCCGCAAGCACCGGCTGTTCGAGATGATCGAGGAGGGGCAGCTCACGCGCCCCCAGCTCAACGGCTTCATCAAGCAGTTCTACCTGCTCTTCCCCAAGCCGTTCCCGAAGCCGATCGCGGCGATGTTCGCCCGCTCTCCACAGGACACGGAATTGGAGCGCATGTGGTTCGAGAACCTCTCGGAGGAGGCGGAGGGCGGCGAGACCGGCACGGCGGGTCACAAGTAGCTGTACATCCGCTTCGCCGAGGCCGCCGGCATCCCGCGCGACGAGCTCAACGCGACCCAGCCGCTGCCGGAGACGCGCGGCCTGCTGAACTGGCGCGAGCTGCTCATCGGCCAGCGCTCGTGGCTGGAGTTGTACGCGTCGCAGGGGCTTGCGCTGGAGGGCACGGCCAGCGGCCGGATGAACCGCGTGGTCAACGGCCTCTGCAACCACTACGGCTTCGAGCGCGACAGTGACGACATCCTGTACTGGACGCTGCACATGTCGGTCGACGAGGAGCACATGAAGGTGGGGCCGTACGTCATCGAGAAGTACGCGGTGAGCGACCTGGAACAGCAGTCGGTGCGGGAGTCGCTGAACGCGACGCTGGACGTCTTCTGGCTGGTCTACGACGGGATCGTGCGCGCGTTCGTGGACGAGGACCCGCTGTACGAGGAGTGGCGGTAGGGGGGAGGCGTCAGATCGGCGACTACCGCGACCTGGTGGAAGCGCCGTCGCTGGGATACCTGGCGATTACCTGAAACCACTCGCAACTTGCGCACTCGAAGACCAACTCGACCCAGAGGGTGTCCTCCCAGTCCAGGAGTTGCGCTGGCTCCGTCTCGCGTTGGGTTACAGTCGTGTTCTCGCAGCGAGGACACGCGTAGGCGATGACCGGCCTGGGCCCCTTCGACATCGGCTGGGTCCCTCCCGGGCGCGACACCATCAGCGCACCGCGCCGTAGACCTCTTCGACCCGCCGGTGCAACTCCTGCACGAGGCCGTTGGCGGGAGCGTAGCGGCCTACGTCGTCGCGCCAGTAGCCGCGATGGTACTGTTCGCGATAGCCGCCGATCCTGCTGCCGATGCGCCGGACGGCTTCCTCTTCGTCGCGGTAGCGGACCAGCGAGACGATCTCCTCCATGTGCTCCGCGTCGCGGAAGACGTTGAGCGGGTCGCCGCCATCCTCCACGATGCGCATGTTCTCCTCGAGCTGGCGCCGGAGGAAGACGATGGGGATGTCGGTACGGCCAAGGTTCTCGGCGGTGCGGTCCGTGATTGCGCCCTGCGACCACCACGCGATCATGTCCTGGGTGAAGGTGTGGTCCAGGATGGCCTTCCCCTGCCGGTCCCAGAGCGGGACCTCGTAGAAGGGGACGATGTCCTGCCGGGGCGTGTCGACGCCCCTCGGTGCGGCTGCGATCTCGTAGTGGATGTAGTAGGTGCTGGTGCCGGCGATGGGGACGCGCACCTGCGTCCTGTTGTACTTGGCGTTGCCGATCTCGCCTCCGGTGATGACCGGGAAGATGGCGCTCGAGTGTCCGGCCTCGCCATCGAAGTCGGCGCCGAGGGCCCTGGAGTAGGTGATGCCCTTCTCCATGCCGTAGGGAGTAGGCCGGGCGTAGAGGTCCTCTATGCCGATGCCCGAGCGGATGGAGGTGAAGGCCCGGTGCGTCCGTTCGTCCGGGACCCGGTCCTCTATCAGGCCTTCTTTCTCCAGCGCGTACTTGAAGAGTTCGCCGTGGGTTGTGAGCGGGGTCTCCGGTGTTCTCCCAGCTCTGGAGCCAGTTGCACGGCAGGACCGTGCAGGCTACCTGGCGAATGGCGTTGGGCCAGACGAAGACGGGCCAGGGCGGGAGCAGGGGAGCAGGCTCCGGCCCCAGGTAGGCCCAGATGAGCCCGCCCATCTCACGTGTCGGGTAGCCCCTGAGCTTGATGCGGCCCGTGAATGCGCTGTCGCGCGCCTCCAGCGGAGCCTCGAGACATTGCCCGCCGACGCCGTAGAGCCAACCGTGGTACGAGCAGCGCAGGCCGTCATCGTCCGGGATGCCCCACTCCAGGCCCATCGAACGGTGGGCACACCTGTCGCCGATGAGCCCGGTCTCCCCGTTCAGCGTGCGGAAGAGGACGAGGTCCTCGCCCAGCAGGCGCACCTTCAAGACGGGTTCCGACAGGAGCTGGGCGTAGGGCCTGAGCGGCAGCCAGTAGCGTCGCAGCAACTCGCCGCCCGGTGTTCCCGGGCCTACGCGCGCCAGCCGCTCATTGGCCTCTGCTGTGAGCATGCCGGCCTCCTTCTCGACTCCCGCTGCAGCGGGGGGAACGAGCGCGGTTCAAGTCCGCGCCCGCTCTTCTTCTCCCGTTCCTCCCCTATGCCCGCGTGGGTGCGGCGCCGGGGGCGGTCCAGCGATGGGTGGGCTGCTTCTGCCAGACGTCCTCGTCGATGTTGGTGTCGACGATGGGATGGTCCGAGTCGCGGATGACGCCCATGGGGTCCTCGCCGCGCGCGACGCGCTCCATCTGCTCAAACATCGTGCGGCGGAGCAGGACGACGCCCCGGTCCGAGTACGAGAGGTGCTCAACCGAGCGGTCGGTGATGGGGCCCTGCGTCTCCCATGCCATGTGGTCCTGGGAGAGCACGGAGCGGCGGTCGTACCAGGCGTGCGGGTGGCTCTTGTCCGCGGGCTCCTTGTAGGGCTCGATGTACTCGACAGGCGGGTCCCAGGTTGTCTCGTCGGGCTGGCCGTCCTCGGTGAGCCAGAAGTTGATGTGGACGTGCCAGGTGTGGTCGTCGTCTATCGGCGTGCGGAACTGGGTGCTCGGCCCCTGGCGGAGGATAGAGGGGAAGAGCACGGGGTGCTCGTCGACGACGCCGTTGGTGTAGGTGCGTTTCTTCATGAGGCCGTAGCCGGTGAGGTAGAACTCGAACGAGTCCACGTCGTCGGTGAAACCTCGGGTGGTGTTGACGGGCGCTCGCAGGCCACGCGCGTAGTACTCCTGGTGGAGGATCTGCAGGTGCGCGGGGTCCATGGAGTTCTCCATAGCCTGGAACCAGTTGCAGTCCAGTATGGGGTGCAGGTTGATCCTGCGCCGTCCGTCTCCCCGCACGAGCGTGTCGAACGGGGTGAATACGGGCGCGGGCTTCGGGCCCATGTATGCCCAGACGACGCCGAGGTAGACCATGCAGTCGTAAGCGGGCTGCTTGACGGAGCGCATGATCGCCTCGTTCTTCTCCGGAGGCGTCTCCAGGATGTTGCCTTCCGTGTCGTACAGCCAGCCGTGGTAGGCGCAGGCGATGCCGCGCTCCTCGACCCGGCCGTAGACGAGCGACGCGCTGCGGTGTGCGCAGTGGTCAGCGAGCAACCCCCATCGTCCTGACTTGTCGCGGAAGATGACGAGGTCCTCGCCCAGGATGCGGACGGCCTTCGTGGGCCGCTCCTCCGTGACCTCGGACGCAATGGCGATGGGGTGCCAGTAGCGCCTGAGCAGTTCGCCCGCGGGCGTTCCGGGGCCGACGCGCGTGAGTTTCTCGTTGTCCTCTTTCGTCAGCATGACGCTCTCCTCCTGGCGCTTCGCTATATGTTCTGTCCCACCATCTTGCGGCGCTCGATGGAGTCCTCCCCGCCCTCGATGCCACGCTGGTTCAGGATGGGGCTGTACTTGCTCGCCATGCCCTGGCGCCTGATGCGCTTCTCTCCTTCGCCGCGCTCCACGTATTGCTCGTTCCGGCGGGACTTGTGCTCCGTGTCCATGCCGAGGTAGGCGTTGGACGCCGGGTCGCGGAACGTGTTGATGGGGTCGCCGCCGTCCTCGACGATGCGGATGTTCTCCTCCAGCATGCGCCGGAACATGATGATGCCCTTGTCCGAGCGTCCGAGCGACTCCTTGGTGCGGTCTGCTATGGCGCCTTGCGTGATCCACGCGGCGACGTCCTGCGCCGAGTTGGAGTCGAGTATCTCGAATCGGACGCGGCCGTCCTCGGCGAGCTGGATGAGGGGCGGGAAGAAGAGCGGCACGTCTTCGTCGCGCTGCTCGGGGTCGTCCGGCGACGCCTTCGGGTGGCACATCACCCACCAGTGGCCGGTGTGGGTGTCGTCCAGCGGCACGCGGATCTGGAACGACGGGCCGACACCGACACTCATGCCAGCGCCGCGCCTACCGTCCCAGGTGTCGATGGCGGTGCCGCTGCCGCCCTGTCGGAGGAAGTAGGGGAAGACGATGGGGTGGCCCTGGGCCCACTCGCCGTCGTCGTAGCTGCCGCCTTTGATGAGCCTGCGCTTGTAGATGCCGTACTGGAACTTGTCGAAGCCGATGCGCTCGTTCTCGTAGCGCTTGCGCACCTTGTCGCCCTCGCCGCGCATCTCCAGGATGTAGTTGGCCCACTCGCCGTGCAGCCACTCGGAGTGCACGGGGTCGAGCGAGTTCTCCTGGCACTGCAGCCAGTTGCTCGGCAGTTCCGCGTAGCCGATGTCCCGTACGACGTTGTCGAGCGCGAAGACGTCCCAGTTCGGGAGCAACGGCGCCGGGGCGGGGCCGAGGTACGCGAAGATGAGTCCGGCCTTGACCTGCAGCGGGTACGCCTTGATGCGCACCTTGTCTTTGAACCGGTTGTCCGGCGCCTCGGTCTCCTCGTACGGCTGCTCCAGGCAGCGGCCCGTCTCGTCGAACATCCAGCCGTGGTAGGGACAGCGGATGCCGTCGTCGGTCGGGATGCCGTAGACCATGCCCATCCTGCGGTGCGGGCAGTAGTTGTCCACGAGTCCGTAGACACCCTGCTTGCTCTTGTAGAGGATGAGGTCCTCGCCAAGGAGGCGGATGGGCTTGGTGGAACGGTCGTTCATCATCGGCACGGCAGCGATGGGGTGCCAGTAGCGGCGCATCAACTCGCCAGCGGGCGAGCCCGGGGCGACCCGTGTCAAACGGTCATTCTGCTCAGCGGTCAGCATCAGCTTTCCTCCTCGGTTGATGTTTTTCCGATCGTGTCCTTATCCAGCAGTCCCGGCGAGGACGGGGGACTCAACGGTGATGCCGTAGAAGTCGAGGGCGTTCTGTCCCATGATGTCGTCGACCACGCTCGGCGCGAGTCCGCCCTCCTCCTTGATGATGCGCATCGCCTCGATCTCGCTGGACTGGTCCTGGTGTCCGTAGTCCGTGCCGATGAGGATATGGCGGTGATTCACGTACTTCAGCACGTCCGGCAGGTTGTCATCGGTCTGGGCGGTGACCCAGATGTTGTACGCGCCGAGCACGTCCTGTTCCAGTTCACGGCCCCGCTTCTCCAACCTGCGGCGCAGGTCATGGATGGCGTACGGGAGCCACTGGCTGCTCGCCTCGATGTATCCCCATCGCAGGCCCGGGAACTTGTTCGGCGTGCGGGTGGTGATGAGCTGGTGGAAACTGGCGACGGACATGAGTCGGAGGCCGCCGAACGTGCCGCCGATGCCGTCGTTGGCCATGAGTTTCCGGATGTAGGCATTGGAGTTGCCGATGTGGATGGCGATGGGCTGGTTGAGCCGCGCGGCCTCCTCGTAGACGGGGTAGAAGTACTCGTCTATGAGCAACCGCTCGTCTTCGATAGTGCGCATGGTGACGCCGCAGGCGCCGTGCTCGGCTGACCACCGGAGCTGGTTCAGGGCCTCGTCCATCGTGGCGAGCGGGAGGATGGACGTCCAGCGGAGACGTCCCTTGCTCTGCTCCCAGATGTCGGCGAGCCAGCGGTTGTAGCTCTTCGCAAGGGCGATCTCCGTGTCCGGGTTCTCGCACATGCGGCCGATGTACATGGTGGGGTAGAGCACCTGCACGTCGATGCCCAACTCATCCATGTGGGCGACGCGGCCGGGGATGTCCTCCATGTATCGCTTGGAGTCATCCGTGACCATGTTGCGCTTCACTTTGTCGGAGAGGCCGAATGCCGCGACAGGACCGCGCGCTCGACCGCGTATCTCGCCGTCGATCTTCCAAAACTTCCCGCCGCTTCCGTCGTCCACCACCTGCGGGCGGAACTTCTCGTCCCCGGGGTCCATGTAGTCCCACGTGTGCTCCGTCTCGACGACGTGTGCATCAGAGTCGATAACCGGCATGGCTGACCTCCTCGCCGTTCCGCCATCCGCCCCAGCGGAGCGGCACACATGCTTCGACACATGGGACGCTAGCACTGCGTGGATAGAGTGTCAAAGGCGGCCGGAAGCATGTCGGTGGATGTGACGTTCTACAATGGCTCCCAACCATTGCACCGGAGGCTGACGATGCTGGAACTGCCCGCGCGGGAGACGCTTGCCTACATCTGCCACGACATGCAGAACGACTACCTCAAGGAGGGGGGACGGACGCCCGAGGCGGGGCGCGACCCTGCTGGACCGCAGCTCATCGAGAACCATGTCCGGCTGCTGTCCGCGGCACGGTCCGCGGGATTGCCGGTCTTCTTCACCGGCCACTTCCTGCGGGAGGACTACCTGGACGCCGCACGGCACGGACGCGCGAGGTCGCTCGGCTCCCTGCGGGACGGCACGTGGGGCGCAGAGGTCATCGACGAGCTTGCACCGCAGCCGGGCGAGTTTCTCATCCGCAAGGGCGGAGGAATGAGCGCGTTCACCGGGACGGCGCTGGAGAAGTGGCTGCGGCGCCTCAGAGTCTCGACGCTCATCGTTGCGGGCATCGCCACGCAGGCGGGGGTCGAGAGCACGGTGCGCGACGCCCGGGAGCGGGACTTCGACAGTATCGTCGTTGGGGACGCCTGCAACGGACGCACTGAGAACCACCAGGCGTCGCTGCTGAATATGGGGACGTTTGCGCAGGTCGTTTCGACGGAGGAGGCGGTCGCAGCGCTGGCGGCGTTGTGAGGGAGGCGGCGTCAGCCCAGCGGGTCTACCACGTCAAGGAAGGGGAACTGACGGAAGTCCTTGTCGCGCGTGCAGATACGGCTGATGCCGTGCTCGCGCATCAACACTGCCGTGTGCAGGTCGTGCATCCTCAAGCCTCGGATGTTTGGCAGCTCGGCCAGCGTTCGGCCCAGCACTGCAGCGTGGCGTGGCGTCGGCGTCAGGAGAGAGAAGCCGGGTGAGTCGAGGAGCCCTGAGAGGAAACTCCAGGCGTCTTCGGCTGTTCTTGGCTCCGGGTGAGCACGGAGGTCAGTCAGCACACGCAGAAACTCATAGCAGACGTTCCATGACAGGTAGGCAGGGGTCGGATCCTCGCGGGCTCTAATCAGGCTGGAGCGGCAATCGTCGTGAAATTCCGAAGATTCGTTGGCGGCATAGACCAGGACGTTCGTGTCGAAGACAATCATTTGTCCTGCCTTGCGTTTGCGTCGTCCCAGTAGAGCTTTCGGTCATGCTCTTCATAGAGGACCCGGTAGAGTTCTTCCCGGTTGGAGATGTCCACCAAGGGCTTTCCCATGTTCCAACTCGGCAGCGGCAGGAGCTCGGTTGGTTTGGCCGGTTTCTCGTCCAGGATCGTGCGCAGGGCGGCTTCCACGAGGGCGGACATCGTCGTTCCACGCCGCGCGGACTCCTCGCGCAGGCGTTGCATCACAGTATCGTCTATGTTGAGGGTCGTCTTCATCGTATGGTTAACCATACGATGCGCTGTGCAACCCGGTCAAAGCGATCCGCGTCGTCTCGCCGAATGTGGATGAGGGTCACACCTCGATACGTTGGAGTCCGTCCAGGGCAGCCGCCACGTAGGCTTCGGCCAGCGTCGGAAAACTGGTGACCGCCTCCACGAAGTAGTCGACCCTTCCGCCGTGGGCGATGACGGCCTGGCCGATCTGGACCAGTTCCGCCGCGCCCTCGCCCGCGATGTGAACGCCGAGGAGCTTTCGCGTGTCGATGTGGAAGAGCAGCTTGAGGATGCCGGACTCGTCGCCCTCTATGACGCTCTTCGCGATCTCCCGGTACTGGGCCTTTCCCACCTCGTAGGGGATGCCCTCGTCCGTTAGCTGGGACTCCGTCTTGCCGACCATCGCGATCTCCGGCGTGGTCTTGACCGCGTAGGGGAAGAGGCCAGGGACGCTGTTGGCGGGGACGTCGAACGCATGGCATGCGGCCAGCCGTCCCTGCATCTGGGAGGTCGACACGAGGTCGGGGAAGCCTATGACACCGCCCACCGCGTAGACACCCTCCACGCTCGTCTGGTAGTTCTCGTCGACGCTGATGCGTCCCCTGTCGTCGGTCTCCAGCCCGGCGGCATCGAGGTTGAGCTCTCCAGTCGCGCCGGTGCGCCCGACGCAGTACATCACCGCGTCGCTCATGATCTGCTTGCCGCTCTTGAGGAGGACGCGCACGTGGTTGCCGCGTTCGCCGGGCAGGTATTCGATGTCGAAGACGTCTTCGCTGAGGCGAAACGTCACGTCGTGCTGCCGCAGGTGGTAGACGAGCGTGTCGACGATCTCGTCGTCGGCGAACGGCAGCAGCCGCGGGCTCCTGTCCACGAGCGTGACCCGGACGCCCAGCGCCGCGAACGTGCTGGCGTACTCCAACCCTATCGCGCCGCCGCCCACAACGGTCAGCACGCGCGGCAGCTCCGGCAGGTCCATGACGTCGTCGCTGAGGAAGATCAGCCTGCCGTCCGTATGGATGGTAGGGGGCTGGGTGGAGTACGTCCCGACGGCGATGATCACCTTGTCCGTGGTGATCATGCGCTCCGGGGCTTCGTCGTCATCCTCGTTGAGGTTGATCGTGTGCCGGTCGGCGAACGATGCCTCCGCGTGGAACATATCCACCCAGTTCCTGGCGAGTTGACTGCGAAGCACCTCGGCCTGCTGGTGCATCACGTGGTTCGTGCTCACCATCAGGTCGTTCATGGTGATGTTCTGCTTGACGGTGTAGGACTCGCCGTAGAGAGTGCGCTCGCGAAAGCCGCTCAAGTGGAGTGCGGCCTCGCGGAGCGCCTTGCTTGCGGTGCCGGTGGTGACGTTGAGGCCGCCGATGTGCGGCAGCCGCTCGACCACGGCCACCCGCTTCCCGATCTGTGCGGCCTGGACCGCGGCCCTCTGGCCTGCAGGCCCTGAGCCGATGACCACCATGTCGTAGTCGTAGCCGCTCATCGCGGTGTTCTCCTTCCGGGCGCCAACGGCTGGCGGTGGCAATCGTTCATCAACATACGGGCTGCGTCAAGCGCGCTCGCCGAAGGTCTGCTCCGCGCCGGGGACAAACCAGCGGTAGAGCAATGGAAACAGTGCACCCGCGGCGATGAAGAGAGCGCCTGCCGTCCAGAGAGTGACCTCCAACCCGAACGCCCCTGCCAGCGCGCCGAACCCCAGGGGAGCCACGAGCTGGGCCGTGCCCCAGTAGAGACCCACGTAGGCCATCGCCATCCCACGCTGGTTGGGGGAGCTGTGGTCGGCTCCCGCTATCGGGTACAGGATGCCGAGCGTCGAACGGAAGGTCCCGTAGAGCAGCATGAGCGGCACGAGCGTTGCGTATGCCCCCGCACCCGCCGAAATGCCTATCACCACAAGGCCCACCATCGTCAGCGCTATCGTGTACGTCCACCGCCGCCCCAGCCGCGCGAGGACGTGGCCGAACACCATCCCGATGGCCACGCTGCCTCCGACGCCGACCGCCTGCATCCCGCCGATGACGTCCTCGGTGTACTCGAGTTCGCGGAGGAACGGGATGAAGAGGATGCTCGTCATGATCATGGA
>JAPOOH010000520.1 GCA_026713505.1 Chloroflexota bacterium
ACAGCGGCAGATCTGAGCAGCCCATCTCTCGAGTCGGCATATATGTCCCCTGCAACACGCCGCTAATTCACCGGGCAGAGTACGAACTTCTGGATGATTTCCGTGGCACGGTACTTTCGGAACATTACTTCGCATTGGCAATTGGTCATGCGTTGGTGGCTACTCTGGAACATGTGCCGAATGTAATGGACGGTGCCAATGATGAAATGTTACGAGGTGAGGTGAATGGCCTGCTTGGCTCAGAATTATCAGAAACGCTTCCGCTTTTTGCAGGCATACGAACTTATTTGAATCGCGAGTTATTGGAAACTCAGAGGGCGATGAACAAACCAGATGACCACGCGTTTTATGAGAATACGTTCTCGTTCGCGTCTGTGGTCGTGCCATTAATGCACATTTGCGCGAAGGACGTACCGAAGCTCGCTGGAACGCATTTTCTTCTCTTAATTGATGATGCGCACGTATTGAACCCAGGACAAACCAGATGTCTCAACTCATGGATTGCATACCGGGATCACTCGCTGTTTAGCTTTAAGGTGGCGACCGCGAAAGGTGGAACCCGAACGAAAACGCCGGCCACTGGTGGGGTGATTCTAGAAGGTCATGACTATACTACCATAGATCTGGAGGCTCCCTACGTAAATAAGGGCTCTAACTTCTACCATCTGGCATCGCGGTTAATCAAGAAACGCCTTGAGAGGATCGGAGTATCGGCGACACCGGAAGAGTTCTTCCCGCTAAACGAATCTATGTCGTTCGAGCTCGAAAAGTTCAAAGAGATTGCCCGGAAGGAAGCGGAGCAGAAGTACGACGATAGCAAGAGCATTTCCGACTATGTATATAAGTACGCTCGCGCCATGTACTTCAGAAGTCTTTCCTCGAAGGCCAATAGGCCGCCGTACTCTGGTTTCGAAACACTGGTATTCTTATCGACAGGGGTCGTTCGTAATCTGCTCGAGCCGTGCTACTGGATGTTCGATGATGCCTTATCGGAATTGGATTCAAATCTGAAATCGGACGGCCATCCGGCGATCGAGTTAATTCCGGCGGAAATTCAGACGCGAGTTATTCTGAGACTGAGTGAGCGGATTTGGGGTTGGCTAGAAAACGACATCGCACGTGACATCGAAGACTGCAACTCAGAGGATGGAAACAGGGCGTTTCAACTACTGGACGCCCTTGCGGGACACTTTAGGGAACGTCTGAAGCACCACAAATCGGAACCACGAGCTCTATCGTTCACCATCTCGGAACGTGACTCTGCATTATTGCCAGACTTACTGCGCATAGTCGAAATTCTTCGGAGGGCACAGCTTATTTACATACGACGTGGACCAGCAAAGGACAAGGGCAGGCGGGAAGAGTACTTCATTCCGAATCGGATCCTCTGGCCCATACGAGGACTAGACCCGATTGGCCAGCATGCAAGGGTGTCAATCCGCGCGTCGGTCCTTTGGAGCGCCGCAGAATCGGGAGTTCTCCCATTGGCGGATGCAAATCGTGAACCGGAGTTATGGGATGAAGACTGAGTACCAGATTACCTTCGGCAG